>DASVUU010000106.1:0-2352 GCA_036386935.1 Cytophagaceae bacterium
TTGCCTGCCCCCATGCCCATAGCATGTCTGATATATGGTTCAATGAATATTTTAGATCCAACAATGACAGAAAGTGGATTTCCTGGTAGGCCAAAAACAACCGTGTTATTCCTCCTTCCAAACCAAAGCGGTTTTCCAGGACGAATCTTCACTTGGTGAAATATTTCTTGGACACCCGCAGATTTTAAAACCTTAGGTACAAAGTCTGCATCGCCCATAGAAACTCCTCCGGTAAATATGATTATATCGCAGGAAGAGGCATTTTCAAAAGCCTCCCTAAGCGCTTCGGGATTGTCTTTGGCAATAGTTCTAGATGAAAGAGGTATTTTCCAATCTTCAAAAAAACCTTGTAAAGCATAGCTATTAGAATCCCTAATCTGATAGACCTCTGTATGCTCACCTGGCTTTACCAATTCATCTCCAGTAGAAATTACTGCGACAGTTAAAGGTTTAAATACCTTGACATCCGATCGACCCACCGCTGCGAGTAAGCTTAGATGGAGTGCGCCTATCAATGTGCCTTTGTTAATTATTTTCTCGTTGGCCTTGCTGTCTTCTCCTTGTCGCGCAATATTGAAAAACGTTTTAAGACTATCGATTTTGACTTCAATGGCATTCTTTTCCTCATTACAATCTTCAACTTTGATTACAGCGTCGGCACATTCAGGCACTGCGGCACCCGTCATTATCTTTAGACATTCTCCGGAATTGAATGTGGGCGAATAGGAGGAGCCTGCCATTATTTCGCCTACCACCTTAAAGCGTCTGATGTTTTTATGAAGAAAATCCACAGCTTGAATTGCATACCCATCAACTGCAGATCGATTGAAAGGTGGGTACTCACGGTCAGAAAAAATATCCCCTGCAAAGACTCTTCCCAATGAGGATTTTATCTCTATAACTTCAGTGTGCGCAGGTAATACATTTTCAAGTATTAATTTCTGAGCTTCCTTGATTGATATCACAAACTTATTTTAATTAGGTTCAAAGAATCGCCTAATGGCCACCACCCAAAAGCATTTTCCTCGCATGAAATAGTGCTGGAAGTATCGCCTCTAGTGACTCTTTCGCCCCTTGTGTACTCCCAGGCAAGGTTACTACAACAGTATTTTTAATGGTCCCCGCTACGGACCGAGACATCATGGCTAAAGGCGTACGCATTTGACCATAGTTGCGCATTGCTTCCGTTATTCCGCTTGCTTCTCTTTCAAGGATGCTTCGTATGGCATCAACTGTATTGTCTCTTGGACTGAGGCCGGTGCCACCGGTCGTGAAAATAAAATGAATGTCTTTTGCTACCCAATTGTTTACTTGCTCAATGATCGCACTAGCTTCATCAGGAACAATTTTGTAGTCTATATTTTCTACCTTAAAAGATTTTAATATTTCTATGATGACTTTACCGGAACTATCTTCTCTTTTTCCGACGGCGGTGGAGTCAGAACAAACTAAGACAGCGCAGGGTGGGGGAGTGTTAAAAAATTTTTTCCTGTCGCTCTTTCCACCTTTTTTTTCTAGAAGTTTTATTTCACCTATTTCCAAAGAGACATCTACCGGTTTTAACATGTCATAAATGGTAAGCGCCGCTATGGAGACGCCTGTAAGTACTTCCATTTCTATTCCTGTACGACCTATAAATTTTGCATTTGCAAGAATAGCGATACCAGACTTCCCCTCATCATTAAAAAGATCAAAGGTTACCTCCATGGAATCTATGCCCACCGGGTGGCAGTGGGGAAGAAGTTGATCTGTCTTCTTCGCAGCAAAGAAGGCAGCTGCACGTGCACATTCAAAAATATTTCCTTTGGGAATTTTGTTATTTCGGATGAGGTCAAGAGTCGAAGAAGAACAAAAAACTTTTCCTGATGCCTCAGCCGATCTCAAGGTGGTTTGCTTAGAAGTAATGTCTCTCATCGCCTACAGTAATCCTTTTAATATAACTTGTTTTCAATCGCTAGCTTAACCAATTCTGCAGCATTCTTTACTGAAAGCTTCTTCATCATATTTGCCCTATGGTTGTCAACCGTTCGAATGCTCAAATCAAATTTCTCTGCGATTTCTCTGCTATTCTGGCCTTCTACGATTTGTCTTAGTATTACCTTTTCTTTTTTTGATAATTTTATTTTTGGATTAAAGTCAAAAGAGCTTTGCTTTATGCGGTTCAAATACCCCTCTACAATGATGTTTGAAACAGGGTTATTAAAGTATTTTTCACCTTTAGCTACAGACCTTAGTGCAGTCAAAATTTCTTCTTTGGAAGAATCTTTCAGTAAATAACCCAAGGCGCCAACTTCCACTGCCCGCATGATGTAGTCATGATTCTCATGCATAGAGAGAATAAGAGATTTTGTG
>DASVUU010000107.1:0-5616 GCA_036386935.1 Cytophagaceae bacterium
CACATAATATTTTATTTCTAGATCTTTCCACTCCTTAACGGACGGCATCGTGTCTTCCACTATTGCAAAGTCACCAATGGCCATCATGAATAGGTATGGAGCATGGGGTTTGTCCTGTTTCCAGTAAGTTGTTTTTGTACCGTTGCCATTGTTTTTGCTGTAGACAAGCTCCCCATTGGATAGTACCTCATAGGTAGTATCAACCGTGATGTACATTTCTTGAGTGGTTCTTTCATTGGGACTATCTATCGTCGGAAACCATACCGAACTTGCTTCAGTTTCACCTTGAGTCCATATTTGCTTTGGCTTATTTTTATCGCTACCGTCAGCGTTTATAAAATATAGTCCCTTGTCCTCTGTTATAGCAGCACTTCCACCTTTCGGTTGATCGTTAGGTCGAGAAAGATATTCAATCTTTATCTCGAGGGTATCCTTCTTATTGTATAGTTTATCTAGCGTAATTGTAATTTTCTTTTTATCATAAAAATATTTTAGGTCAGAAAGGCTTTTTCCGTTCACTAGCTGAACCTTGCCGATGTCCATCCCCTTGGCATCTAACTCAAGCATGTTTTGTGAATAGAAATAGGGTTTTAATGTAAGCCAGGCAACTCCATTCATCTGTTGTGTATTCCAATTTGGATTTAATTCCAGCTTGGTATGCAGTAGGTCAAATTTTAACGTTCTCGACGGGTGGTATTCAAATTGTGATGGTTTGACTACAGGGGCCTTTTCAATTACTTTGCTATTCCCGTTTTTTGCAGTCTGCTTATTTTTCGGCTTTATGAATTGGCATGACGTAAAGGCCAGATAGATTATAAGTGAATACGATAGAGAAGATGCAATGGTTGATGTCGAGGTTTTTTGAAACATCTTAAAGTTTGCTGGTGAATATGAATTTTTAAACATAGAGAAAAAATATTTAGGCAAGCCGACTATCGACGAAAAACAAAATTTATACATCGTAAATTATATTAACTCATTGTCTATATTGCTTTAAAAATAAGCATTACTATGTTACAAATAAAAGTCGGTAAAGGGAAAAATGTGGAATGCAGATTGGAGAATGACAATTATTATGTAAATGATAAGCTGGTACGGTGGGACCTTATATCCGTTGGTAACAACAACTATCATATTCTTCTAAATAATAAATCATATGCTGCTGAGGTTCTGTCTGCCGATTATGTAAATAAACTATTTAAGTTAAAGATTAACAATCAGATTGTTGAAGTTAAGGCAAAAGACAAGTTTGATTTGCTCCTTGAAAAAATGGGGCTTAGTAAGGAAGTTTCAGTCGGAAATCTGCTGATTAAAGCTCCAATGCCCGGCTTAATATTAGACGTCTTGACCAGTGAAGGTGATGAAGTGGCTAGCGGACAGTCGGTAATAGTCTTAGAAGCAATGAAGATGGAGAACATTATTAAATCGCCTATAACTGGAGTAGTAAAAGCTGTGAAAGTAAAGAATGGTGATAAAGTAGAAAAAGGTCAACTATTAGTTGAGCTCAAAAATTAAAAATTTAATTGATTATTATTAACTGGCCTTGCTATATTTGCCAAGTTTGAACTGTGCTTGAGGGCAAAGAAATGCAATTAAGATCTGGTTTAATAGCCAACAACAATAATTAGAGTAGCCTCCAATAAATAAAGAAATACAGACACGTCCCTATGAAATATAAACGAATACTCCTTAAACTCAGTGGTGAAGCTTTAATGGGTAATAAAAAATATGGTATTGATTCAGAGGTGCTAAATCAATACTCTAGGGAGATACAAGCAGTAAGTGATAGAGGTGTCCAGCTAGCCATTGTTATTGGTGGAGGAAATATTTTTAGAGGAGTAGAAGGAGCCTCTACCGGTATCGACCGAGTTCAAGGAGATTATATGGGCATGCTTGCCACGGTTATAAATGGTATGGCGCTCCAAAGTGCCTTAGAAAACATCGGCTTATATACCCGGCTATTGTCTGGCATTAAAATAGAACAAGTTTGTGAACCCTACATCAAACGAAGGGCAATAAGACATTTAGAAAAAGGAAGAATCGTAATTTTCGGGGCAGGGACAGGTAATCCTTATTTCACTACCGATTCAGCGGCCAGTTTAAGGGCAATTGAGATAGAGGCTGAGGCGGTTTTGAAAGGTACACGCGTAGATGGAATTTATACCTCAGATCCGGAGAAGGATCCTTCGGCTACCAGATATACCAGCATCTCCTTTAAGGAAGTTTATGAGAAAAAACTAAACATAATGGACATGACTGCCTTTACACTATGCAAGGAAAATGGTCTGCCGATCATAGTTTTCGATATGAACAAACAAGGCAATCTATTAAGAATAGCTGAGGGGCAAGATGTAGGGACATTAGTTACAATGTAAAAGATTGAATATATAAAATGGAAGAAATAGAGCTTTACCTCGATGACGCAAAGGAATCAATGAACAAAGCATTGAGACACACCGAAGCAGAATTTGTAAAAGTACGTGCTGGGAAAGCAATGCCAAATATGTTACATGGTGTGATGGTTAACTATTATGGTGCCCAAACACCAATAGAGCAGGTTTCTTCCATCACCACCCCTGACGCGAGGAGCTTATTGATCAAACCCTTCGAAAAAAAACTAATTCAAGAGATAGAAAAAGCTATAAGAGACAGTAACCTAGGTTTGAATCCTCAGAATGATGGTGACAATATAAGACTTAACATTCCACCGCTAACGGAAGAAAGAAGAAAGAACCTAGCCAAACAAGTAAAGGCTGAAGCAGAAACTGGAAAAGTTAGAATCAGAACGATCCGCAAAGACACGAATGAAGAACTAAGAAAGCTTCTTAAAGAGGGCGCTGCAGAAGATGACATCAAGGATGCAGAAGAAAAGGTGCAATTATTAACCAATGAGTTTATTGTAAAGATCGACCAGGCACTTGCCAAAAAAGAAGTAGAGATTATGACTGTCTGAGTAGTGACAGTCTACTTGTAATATTTTTTATCTCTTATAATATCCTCCACAGCCTCTGGTACAAGGTATTTTATAGATTGACCGTTCATAATCGAGTGTCGAATGAAAGTCGCTGAAATATCTAGCAAAGGCGATTCTACCATTCTTACATTTTCATGGCTCTTCAACGCCGAATTTTTAGATTGGGGACGAGGATATACATACAAACTGAAATACTTCAGGATGCTCTCATAATTCTTCCATTTCGGAAACTGGTCAAGGTTATCCTCTCCAATTATTAAAGCAAATTTCTCTTTAGGATACTTTTCTTGGAGGTGTATGAGTGTATCTATTGTATAGCTCGGTTTAGGTAGGCTAAACTCTATGTCTGATACCTTGAAGTTAAAATTGTCATGTATTGCTGCCCTTACCATGTCGTATCGGTCAAATTCATGTAGTAAGGTGTTTGACTTTTTTAAGGGATTGTGGGGGGACACAATAAACCAGACCTCATCTATGTCGGTAGTATTGACAATAGTATTTGCTATGATCAGATGTCCTATATGAATGGGGTTGAAGGAGCCAAAAAATAACCCAATCTTCATTTATTATTCTTGGTTTATAAAATCATCCATAAGCTTTTGAGCCTGGACCAATGCCTCCTCTAAGTTGTTATTTACCAACGTTACGTCAAATTTACTTTCGAAACTCATTTCAAAATTGACTTTAAAAAGACGGGTCGAAATACTTTCCTCTGTGTCTGTGTTTCTTGACCGAAGTCTCTGCTCTAAAACCTCCATAGAGGGGCACTTCACGAAAATCGCTAACGCCCTTTCACCAAAATATTTTTTCAAGTTTAAGCCGCCATTCACGTCCACATCAAAAATGACGTGTTTTCCGCTTTCCCAGATCCTATCGATTTCAGACTTCAACGTACCATAAAAGGCACCTTGATAGACTTCCTCCCATTCAATAAACTCATCTTTATCAATTTTTTCCTTAAAAACTTCCGGAGTTAAAAAATAGTAATCCTTCCCGTTTTCCTCATTTCTGCCCCGTTTGTCGCGGGTACAAGCTGAGATAGAAAATCCTAAGTTGTTATTATGTTTTAAAAGGTATTTGACTATTGTGGTCTTACCGGAGCCTGACGGAGCTGAAAAAATGATACACTTACCTCTCATTGCAATAAATTAAAAATAGCCAATTTGCCTCACGACAAAAAATTATACGCAAATAAACTAAATAAGCTTTAATCTAGGCAACAAAATGACCTATCTTTTCCCTAATCTTATCCAAAAGGTTTTGAGGAATAGGCTTGTTCGCAACTTTATTTTGGACAAGTTCTTTTACAGTCTTCTCTAAGTTGTAGGCCTTAAAACAAGGAGTACACTCCTCAAGGTGCGATTGAAAATAATTTTTCTGTGTTGCGTCTGCTTCATCGTCTATTAATAAATGTAGATTCTGAAGACATTCGTTGCACTTTTCCTGTTCCTTGTTCAAAAATGGAGTCATCCTTTCTTTATTTTAGTTCGTTTTTATTCTTTAAAGCCCATAGTCCCAGCATATTCTCTTAACTTATCTTTAAGCAAATTTCTAGCCCTATGTAATCTTGATCTCACGGTCCCTATAGGAATGTCTAAAATCTTAGCCATTTCCTCATAAGTAAATCCTTCTAGATCGCACAAGATAATGATTGTTCTGAAATCTACTGCCAGTGAGTTCAAAGCATTGGCCACTTCATCACCAATCATGTCCTGCAATGACTCAACTCTTAAGTCAGTCGTGATGTTTTCGTCAATGTCGTCAGAATTGTAAAAAGATTCTACCTCCTGATAATCTACTTTAGAAGGTTCTTTGCTCTTTTTTCTAAAGTCATTGATAAAGCTATTCTTAAGAATCCGGAACAGCCACGCCTTCGCATTGGTTCCTTGCTCATACGAATTAAAGAAACGATATGCTTTTAGAAAAGTTTCCTGTACCAAGTCATTCGCATCGTCCTCATCTAAAGTAAGGCGATAGGCGAAGTTGTAAAGGGAATTTATCAAAGGCATAAATTCTTTTTCAAATTGGGCGTCTTTTTCGACTTTATTTATATTTTCATCTACATTAGCCATGATCGTCGTGTTTATAAAACTATATGAAGTATCAACATATAATTTATTTATATAATAAGAACATGTAAATTTACCGTTTGTTGTATCTAATAAGCTTTTGCTTCCTAGGCTATTAATAACTAGTAAGTTATGAAAAAATAATATTAATTTCCCATTTAAAAAAGTTGTAATTTTTAAAACGTCATTGAGAGTACTCTTAGATTTTGAAAGGTTACGCAACCTTAATAGTGGGTTAGGGCAATTTTGTCTTCACTTGGGAAAGGCCTTGGTTGCGGAGGCGCATGAATCCAACATCGATTTCACTGTTTATAGACCTGCGTCCCTCTTAAAGGTGTTTGGCAATGAGGTAAATTACCTTAACTCGTCCTCCTTATACAAACTCATAAGGCCAAACTTAAAGACAGAGATATTACATTGCGCACACCAAGACTCCTATCTATTGCCAAGAAAATTCGGCCAAAAAATGGTACTAACCATTCATGACCTCAATTTTCTAAATAAAGATTACTCTAATGAAAAAATTGGCCACCTTATAAAAAAACTGCAGACAAAGGTCGATAGAGCCGATGC
>DASVUU010000108.1:0-7903 GCA_036386935.1 Cytophagaceae bacterium
ACAATTGGTTGATTCTATCTTTGAGCTTGTAGAGTTCTACTTCCAATTTTTGTTCTTCCACTTTGCCACCCAGTTCTTGAATCTTCTTGGTATTAGAAATAGCGCCGCCATCGTAGAGCACTTGGTTCACTTCCCCATAAATTTTGTACTGATCCTTGCTTAGACGTTCTATAGGATTTCCAGGAAGTTTGATAGGAATCTGTGTCACCTCAGATTGATAGGTGGCTTGACCCGCAAAGCTTACTTGTGGAAGGTAACCTTTGGAAATATTATTTACCGTGTATTCGCTGCTTTCTTGGATGAGCGCACGCTGCTTGGTCAAGGGGTAGTTGGTAGTTGCCATTGCATAACATTCTTCTATGGTAAGCATAGCCGCGTCTTGGGCAACCAAATGGCGGTTAAAGAATATCAGTAGAAGGAGGATGTATTTTTTCATACTAATTTATATTTGATCAAACATTTTAATCATTTGTTTAACAATACGGCAAAAAAAATTATTTAGTTTCCAGCATCGCTTTTATCCATTTAGGAACTAGTTTCTTTCGTTCCTGCATCAGCGTAATAAATTCCTTGTCTTTCATATGGCCAATCTGTTTTAAGACAGGACTAGCCACAAAGGGAAATACCGTTAGAGACACCATGTTCATCACTATATGTAATGGATGCCTCTGTACAATGGTGCCTTTCTGCATTTCCTCCATCATTTGTTTAAAGAAATATGACTTAAGTAAGTGTTCTTTAAAACCTACTTTTTCATTAAGCCCTTCTGCATTAGTCCTTATCTCGTTGAGCATGAAAATCGGGATGTCAGGGTTTGCTATGAGTAGATCAATGTAATTACTTACAAAGCCCTCTATTTTTTCTTCAAATGTGGAGTGCTCGTTGTTGAATATGCCTTTCATTCCCTTTACAAAGCCCTGCATTATCTCCAGAATTATGATCTCAAACAGCTTTTCCTTGCTTCTGAAGTAATAGTTAAGCAAAGCAAGGTTAATTCCAGCCTCCTCGGCGATATCTCTCGTCCTAGTGCCAGAATATCCTTTCTGAGTAAAGATTTTCTTTGCAGCAATCCTTATTTTCTCCTCAGTACTGCTATCTATTTCCTTCTTTGCCATCGGGACAAATATAATTATTTATTTTATTTAAACGAATGTTTTAATCATTTGTTTAAATTTTTATTTTGTTCTATGTTAAAGTTCAATAATGCCATAGGAGTTGGTATGAAACAATAGATATGCGGCAGAAAATAGCATACATGCGAGAGCACAATAGGGGAGGACTAATTGAATAGTAGTGCCTGGGATTATAAATGGAAGCAGGACATTTGTGTAAATCCTGCCCGGTTGCCGGGATGTTCAATCGGAGTGGCGATAAAAACCAATGAGTAATTCAGTATCGGTTTTGGAAAGCGTGTGATCACACTGTTGAAATATGGACTGATGAAGTTGTTTTACCAAAAGCTGAATTACATTCACGACCATCCTACTTATCTCCTTGTGGTAGGCAGGCCCGCAGCCAGTGGTGCACAAAGACTGAAGATTGCCTTTACAGTAGTGTGAGAATTATTCTAGTCTCTCTTCTAAAATGAGATTGCCAGTGTTCTATAGTAAACAGCGTGCGGCCGCCTTGCGTTAACGGCACCGACTCCTGTCAGTACTAGCTGGGTTAGGAAGCTAGGACTGTTGGGGGAAATATGTATTTTTCTAAATATGCCCATCAATATCAATAAAGATTTCCCAAATTGACTTTTATCCTACAACTAAAACATATATATGAAAAAAATTTGCTTAATAATTGTCTCACTATTTACAGTTTTACATGCTTATTCTCAGGATTACTTTCCAATGGCGTCTGGAAACACTTGGAATCTTCACAAGTTTTCAGCTAGTGGAGCAATTCAAGGATATGGATCTTCGAGCATGACTATAAGTAGTCGAACTGATTTTAAGGCTTTTGAAATGGTCGAACGAACAGACAAATATGATTCTAAGTACGACATTTATGACAATCCTGAAAATACTAACGAAATATATGTCGAATTTCCTTCGGAGAGCATCAAAATGAAGCTGTGGAGGCATAGATATAAAGACAAGGAAACATGGAATAGCTTGGTTGGTACTTCCATCTCAGAGTATGTAGGGAAAGTAACAGTACCCGCTGGAACATTTGATTCTTGTTATCAGGTGCGGTTTGTAGAAAAAGTAGACGCGTGGATTTTTGCTCCAAATGTAGGAATCATTAAAACAATCGATAGTGATGGTGAATATGTTCTTGTATCTTACAAGGTCTCTCTGACCGTTCCGTTGGCAATCTCCTATGCAAGTAATTCTAAACTAAAAATGTACCCGAATCCGTTTGTTTCTACCGTCATCTTAGATGACGTTATAAATGTCAAGAAAATTGAGCTGTATGATATTGCTGGAAATCTAGTGAGTAGCATAGTTGATCCGAGTTCTAGAGAGCAATTAAACACTTCTTACCTCACAGCAGGGGTATATTTTTCAAATGTTCACTTTGTTGATAACTCTGTGGTTACTTACAGGCTTTTGAAGCAATAGCGAATGCCCCTCCGCCTGCGCGGACATCCGTCGGTGCAAGCATATGAAAGACGTCCGTCCGCTATTTGAAATAAGCGGAGAATCTTTATTTTGGCTCTTCTTTTTTTGCGAAACATGAGAAGCAAATACAAATCTGGAGACGATAGGCGCATCCATTTTGTGACTTTTACGGTAGTACACTGGATTGACTTTTTTATTAGGGAAGAATATAGATCAATTCCGATTAAAATATTAAGTTTTGTCCGCTTCAAATGTACGGTTATACTATTATAGCAAGCTACGTTCATTGGACTGTGTAAACAGGCCAGAAAGTATCTTGCAAGCTATACTTCTCATTGCTTCCACAAGCGGTTATATCGATTATGCATCCCTAATAGTTCAATTTCATTAGACTAAACGGCTGCTATATAGAGATTGAGACAAGTAGTCGATGGCAACAATTGGAGCAGAATTCATGCCTTCCTTCCTAGCGTTAGACAAGCCGCGAGGCGGTTAATTGTGCACAAAGGCTGAAGATCGGCTTTACAGTATTGCGAGAAATTATGGTAGTCTCTCTTCTGTAAGATAATCGCTTCAGTTCACTATAGTATACAGCTGGCGGACGCCCTTGCAATAAAGGCACCGACTCATGTCGGCGCCTGCGGGAGCGGGAGGCTTACTAACGGGTGCTATGGCAAACATGGCTCCTGAACAATATAAGGGCCAATCAGGCAGCTTTGATAGACTTAAGGAAGTCGCCGTTGAATATGGATTTTTTTGTATGGCTGGCAATCGGCAGCAATCAAATAAGGCAGAGAGAGAATAAATAGAAATTCGATTTGATGATAACGTGGCTGACTGTATTGGAGTTTATAATCAACTTGCCGTTTGAAATGCTTGCACACTGTTGTTTAATCAATAATTTAAAATTACCTATTTTAGGGCATGCCGACAATAAAAATTAGGCTTGATGCAATTAATTTCAAACACATCAGTGTAAATGGGGGTTTGTTCGAGTACGATATATTATAATAAAGGCTGGAAAGGCTCCTTGACATAACCTTTCTATGATATGCTGTGTCGGAGACACTTGGGTTCATCTAAAATTCGTAGAGCGCTGCGCCACTCTACGAATAAAGGTATCAAAAAAGATTTCACTAGTCTTGTGATAATTAGACAAGGCGGCTGTCATGAAATTCAGATCATAATCTTCAACACTACTCTCGCAATATGCGTTGGTATTGTACACCACATCCAGATCCACAGTCAACCGTCAGGAAATACATGCCCGCAGCACTGGTAGTCTGAGGGGCAACTAAACGGTTAAGTCCAACTTGAGCATGATAACTAGCCTGCCAACAACTGCGACCTACCACATCGAACATTTGCAAATTAACAGTAGTAGGAGCTTGTACTATCAACTCCACCGTAACCGGCTGCCCGGGTTCAGCACTGGTAGTTACAGATGATATCGTCTTGCTGATAGGATTAGAGGATAATGGAATGTCCGGGTAGGTGAAGCTGGCAAAAACGCCCTGGCTAAGATTGATGTAGCTTCCTGAGGCACTTTGCTGAAGTCGAGCTGCTCTTATCATGTATATATTTTCGCCGGCAAGTGGTGCAGCGTCGATGATAGACGTGGCTGAGATAGGCTCTTTTGTGAGTCTTATAAACTCACCATCCATACTTGCGGCGCGATATACGTAATAACCCAAGCCGGCATCTGTGCTGGCAGTCCATTTTATCGTTGTTACGCCAGATTTCGTAGTTATTGTAGGATTAGAGGCTGGATACATGGGGTGTAGCCGTAACGTGGGGTCACCCATTAGCGCGATGTGTACTTGTTGTGAATGACTATTCGCCTTCGAACCGGAAGTGTAGCCAATGTAGCCGCTATTCTGACTAAGTATTGTACCGTAACCAATGGTTTCACCCATGGCCATGTGATGTACATGCCAATTAGGTCGGCCCGCCCAACAGCTGGTAAGGGTATAGCCCTCAGCAGCAATGACTGCCCGCAAAAAGTTGTTTTGGTTGTCCCAATCACCGAAGTAAGAACCAAAGGCCATATTGAATACGCTTTTTACAGAGCCATTAGCAAAGTCGGCTGTACTTCCTACATCTGACGCGCTTGTGTATGTGCCACCACCACCAGCGAAGGCCAACAAGTAATCATTGGTTCTTAAAGTACTAAAATAATCTGCATCGCTGGTTTGGGAAGCGCCTACCATTACTGAAAAGTTGCGCCAGCCATTATTAGCGAAGTCCTTGCTAGGTCCGAATACGTCATCGATAAGAGCCCTCTCTTTCACGGTAAAGACTTTATGCCGATATTGGTGATCTTTGTTGAGATAGCGGCGAAGTAGCTCCACTTCTGATGCTTTAAATGCAGGCATGTTGCTTAGGTCTATCCTGCCCACTTGCAGTTCGAGATCAGAAGGAAAATAGGATTGATCAAACTTACCGTCCCCTGGAACGTTGTGGTTGGCAGTTCTGGCGGCGCTATTTACGCTCACATTAACGTCAGTCCATTCGCCGTCCATATCTCCATAGTAGCCATCTGCAGGCCAGGCTCCTTTATGATCAGTATGCCCATCGGGGAATAATGAGCCGGAATAAGGTACCGGTACGTTGCCTACCAACAGCACTGCCTTTACCTGGGTTGGGGCAGCTTGGTAGTCGGTCTGAATAAGGGCTCGGACTTGAGGAGGTGTCTGTTTGGCGCCTATGTCGTGTCGGATTACTTGCCAGCCATCGCCAACCAAATCCTCTTGCAATTGTTGTAATTCAGTGTTCAGAGCTTCTGCATGAGTATCCTGTACAATCAGCAAAAGCTTACCCCGGAATTCTATGGCAGGTACTTCTATGCCAGACAATACGGAACCGTAGGCAGTTGATGAGGAAAGGTAAGATTTGATTATGTTATATTCATATGCTATGCCTGTTGTCACAGCTTTATCGATATAGCTGGCTGCTGCTGCGGCGTTAGTTTTTATACTTCCTATCATAGTAAACTTTGTGAAATCCTCTTCCTTAAGTTTCTTATAAATATAATACGATTGCGCATCCTTATCAGCAGTCCAGTTCAGGGTGATTTGAGCTGGATTTTTTTGCACTACAGCACTCGCGCGCACGGCCTGGTTTTCCATCGTTTGTGCCAAGGAAGGCTTATTATTTAAAACTAAGCCCATCAATAGTCCGATTGATAATAATACCTGGGATCTAGCGTGGAATTTTAAGACAAGTGTTAGAATTGAAATCATAGTTTAAGAGTTATTAGCATATATACTAATTGAAGACTAAATGTAAGTTTGCATGGTGAATGACTTGTCTGATTGAAGGAATTGCTGTAGCGCTTATATGGATTGGACGACCTCATTGGAGATTCCCAATGGCCTGCCGGCTTGGCGATAAGCTGCGTAGCAAGTCCTGCAACAAATGAAAAAACTAGTCCATAAATTGTTGTCAATATTATGAAAGTGGTCATTGGGTCGGAAGGAGGGTCTTTGTTTGAAATTTTTAAAAGTGCAAGTGAGGTCGCTATAAAATCGCATAACCTGCTATTACGCCTAAAATTTTTCTTGTCATATTTTCGTCTGTCTGTTGCTTATCGTCGATGCTTACAAATACCGCCAACATCTGAATAAACCCAGCTGCACATTTATTTTGTCAGATAGGATTTCCTAATCTAAGGATTTTTTATCAAACTAAAAGCACTGGTTGCCACGTAGGTATATATGTCGACCGTCTTGCTAGAGTTGTGTACTCATAGTGATTATATGTACCGCAGGTCAGCTCGACTTACCAATAGGTAACATGTTAGGGGCGACGTCCCTCCAATGTTTGAAATAAAGCGTGAAATCAATGTTTGGCTATTCTTTTTAGCTAAAGTAGCTGATGGTACAACTATGAACCCGGATGTCCATCAGAGTTGCGATAAAAAGAAGGTGGAATTCAGTGCCGCTGCCGGTAACCACAGGGTTGAAATATGGACTGATGAAGTTTTTATCGAAAGCTGAAATACATTCACGAGAATCCCTGCCTTCCTTCCTGGCGTTAGACAAGCCGCCGGGCGGGCATTAATACACAAAGGCTGAAGATTGGCTTTATAGTAGTGCGAGAAATTTAGGCTAGTCTCTTTTCTGTATAAATAATCCGTAGTGCCATTATTGTTAACAACGCGGGCGCCCTTTCGATTAAGGCACGGACGCATGTTAGCGCCAGCGGAGACTGGAAATTGTTAGTAAGAAATTAAGCAGTAGCTTAGCGCCTCTAAGTAGAAAATAATGACCAAATTAAAAAAATTAAAATATTTCGACTCATGAAAATTAAGTATACATTAATCCATACTTGGATATTTTTGGCAATGTTTGCGACGGCACCTGTTGTCTTTGCTCAAGATAAAGCCAAACAAATCGATGCGCTCATAAGCGCATATGCTGAGAATGGTAAGTTCAATGGATCTGTCCTCGTTGCAGACAAAGGAAAGGTGATTTTTAAGAAAGGTTACGGTATGGCTAATAGGGAATGGGCTATACCTAACGCCCCAGATACAAAATTTCGCCTAGGTTCAATCACAAAACAATTTACAGCGGTGCTGATCATGCAATTGGTAGAACAAGGGAAACTAAAGTTAGAGGGTAAAGTCACCGACTACCTTACCGAGTATCCTAAAGCATCAGGCGACAAAATCACGATTCATCATTTGCTCACTCATACCTCTGGGATACCTAATTATACTGATTCACCAAACTTTTTTAAAACGCTAAGCCGCAATCCATATAAGCCCATTGAATTCATCAAACAGTTTGCTGACTTGCCACTGCAGTATGAACCTGGTTCTACTTTTGGCTACAGTAATTCAGGGTATTTTCTGCTAGGAGTAATCATAGAGAAGGTCACTGGTAAAACCTATGATAAAGCATTACAGGAAAATATTTTCACGCCTCTACAAATGAATAGTACAGGCTACGATGATTATGCCACTATTTTACCCAAGCGTGCCAACGGCTACGAGAACGTAGGCTTAACGTATGTGAACGCTTCCTACCTTGACATGTCCATTCCATATGCTGCAGGTTCCTTGTATTCAACCGTTGAGGATTTAGCCCTTTGGGATCAAGCTCTTTACAACGATAAGCTTTTATCGGCGTCCTCCAAAGCGATCATGTTTACACCTTACAAAAGTGGCTATGCCTATGGTTGGGTAGTAGGCAATACAAAGGTAGACCAATTCAAAGACTCCCTTCAGTCTATGGCGCACTCTGGGGGCATAAATGGTTTTAGAAGCTTATTGATTCGTTATCCCAAAAACAAACAGCTAGTGGTGATGCTGAATAATACAGGAAGCGCTGATCTAGATATAT
>DASVUU010000109.1:0-1980 GCA_036386935.1 Cytophagaceae bacterium
CGTTGGTTTTCAGACTCCTGAGAATACCCTATGCTTGGATTGTCCTGCAACAAGGTCTTTACATTGCCATGGATGTCATAGCTCTAGGTGATAAAATATTGGGGCGTGCCTAAGGGCCGAGCTATTCGCTTGTACTCCTCGTCTTCCTTTCGTCGACTGTGGGGTACCGCTTCTATCTCTCACGCGGCAATAATCCTAACGGTTCATGTTTCACCCTTAGATTGACAAACTAAAAATGACTGCTGGTAAATTAACCAAGCTTACAAGATTAATAACTATTGATCCTCATATCTAAATGTTAAATAGTATTTGCTATTCTTCTCGCCCTTGACTTCCAAAGTATAAACCGCTCCCTTGATCAAACCTTTATCCAAAAGATCAATCGTGCAAAAATTGTCACCATACTGTTTTGTTAACACAGGAAGGTTGGCCACCATTGTCTTTCTATAATTATAAATAGAATAGGTAAGAACATCAGATTTATACGCTTCATCGTAGGAGAAACGAAGCGCTCCACTCGCAACAACAGGGAAGCTGGCCTGTTTATCAGGTGATAAAAGGTTGTAATTATTAGAACCAATTTCAGTAGTCCCTTTTGGCTTCACGCCTAACGTATAATATCCGTTTTTGAGATTTCCGATGGAGGAGTTGTCCATTGACAAAGCAAAGCTCACAACTCCATCTTTTAAGGTTGGCTGGAGAACTTTTCCCTCGTTTTTTATGAGATTAAAGCTTCCAGAATTTTCCGGCCTGAACAACAAGCAATATTCTTTTGCCGGATCTATTATTTCTGTAGAAGGCAGTTTGAATGAAACGCTTATTTCTAATGAACTAGCCGTGCTCTTTTCAAGATACCATATCCTACTCCATCGTTTGTCTACACTGGAGGGTAGATCCGTTTCAATGTAGTTATTGTCAATGCCACTATGGCCAGCAAAAACAAACTCATTGGGACTGTCAAGGGAGCCGTTCATCTCGGCGAGTAATAATTCTTTTGAACTTGCTGAGTAGCTATGCTTATTTGCTACCGTTCCATCTGTTGTCCCTATCCCTTGGACGTCATAGGTGTAATTGCTTAGATTATTGACATAGTAATCATTTGCTGTAGGAAGATTGTATTTAGAAGAAAGGTAGTTTTCGACAATGATTCTTTGGGCGTTATTGAGAGATATGTTATAAATAATTACTTCTGCGATATCACCGTTTAGCGGCCAAGCATGCTGAGCACCTATATTGTTGCGTGAAGTACCCAGGCGAAGTTGATTGTGATAGTTAAACATGGGCGCCTGGTATCCAGTGACTCCAAATTCACTTCCACTGCAATACCCTTTTAACTCAACATTACTTCCTTGTTCTATACAATTCTTATTCATTAAATACCAATCTCCATTCTTGGCTTGGGGATAACGAACACTAAGCCCGGCATGATTAGAAGTCCATTGTTGAAAATTTAAGGAAATAGTATTGGGATAGCCTTCAAAGAATAGACCGCTATGGAGTCCTTCTGCGGAAACGATGGCTTGCAAAATACCTACGTTCTGAATATTTAGGCTGCCTGTATTGGCTTTTGCAATGGCAAAAATCGAATGACTATTGCTCATCAAATCCCCTATACCTGGCGCAGTCACTTCTAAATATTGAAGCGCCTTGGTTCTGTCAAAATGGATAGCCGATCTACCATTAATCGCTTCTTTAAGAAAGCTAGGAGCATTTAGTAAACCACTCTGACTGAAATTATAGAGGTTTCCTGACCTGTCTGAAAATATCGTTACAGGATCGCCAGACTTATATGCAGAGTTCTCACTTGCGTCTAACCAGATTTTATTGCTCGATGGGTCGCCCACCCCTCCCGGGCCTGTCTGAGCCACGGTATAATTAGCTAATAAAACTAAGAAAGAGATGACGATAATCTTATTAAAAAATACAAACATCAAAAATTAAAATAATAATTGCGACTATTAAATAAAAAACGCCAGGTCC
>DASVUU010000110.1:0-8477 GCA_036386935.1 Cytophagaceae bacterium
CTAGGGTATCTAAGATCTTTTTTGCCTCCATTTCTGCAACAGACCGATTTGTTCCAGCAAGAAATGCCGGAATACACACGTTTTCAAGTGCTGTAAATTCGGGAAGGAGATTATGAAACTGGAAAATAAAGCCGATATTTCTATTGCGAAATCCTGCCAGGCCCTTTTCTGAGAGGCCATTTATTTTAGTTCCTAATATATGAACCTCCCCTTGATCAGGTTTATCCAATGTGCCTAAAATCTGAAGTAGTGTACTCTTTCCTGCCCCGGAAGCGCCAACAATTGATACAATTTCACCCTCTTTGACCTCCAGATCTACGCCTTTAAGAATTTGGATGTGATTGTATTTTTTATGAATGAGGGAGGCTTTGAGCATAGTTCAGTTGTATAGATTCGTAAAACTTGTCGCAAAGATATATAAATAAGGAGGATACAGAGAAGTTCAGACTAACCTTCTAAATATTCGTGCATAAGTTAGTATACTTGTAAGTAATGGAGCATATTGGCTTAATAGTAGGAGAATATCAATATTTTTTCTTTATAAAGCCAAAGTTCAGACCTTCAAAGACTTTTTAATAACAAATCTTATACCCTATTACGAAAATTTTTCTTTTGAGAACACTTCTATTAATTCTGTTTTTCAACGCTACGTCGGCATGGTCCCAAGTAGAGATTGAAGCGACGCCTTCGGAAGGATGCGCCCCGTTAAAATCTAAACTGACCGCTAAGAGTAATTTGGCAAATTACTTTGAGTGGACCATAGCTGACCAACGATTTGTTGGCAGAGAGGTAACATATACTTTTTATAACAGCACTTATGTGTATGTTGCTGCATATGACACTGTGGGAGGCAACAAAAGAATGGTAGGAACTAATTCAAAAATGTTTTCACCACAGGCACCATTTAACATATTTGTTAGCAAAGATTCTATATGTATAAATGGTGAGATATCAGTAAGTGCTGGAAATATTTCTAACATAGATTTCGGAGATGGCTTTATCGCAGACGGGTCTTATGTAAGACATAAATATACGAAGCTGGGTTCGTTTACGATCACCGTAAAGGGGCTAAACAGCTGTAAGGAAAGTTTTGTATATACTAAGAAAATCGAAGTTCGAGATAATCTTGTCCCGACCCCAGATTTCTACTTAGGTAAAGCAGAGGTATGTCCCGAAGAACCCCTATCTTTAAGCACAAACAACAGCACATCTTCGTCAAGATATACTTGGAATTTTGGTGATGGCACAACAAGTACGAAAGGATACATTCGACATTCTTGGACAAAATTGGGGACGTATAACGTTTCGTTGACAGAGACTAATTCATGTGGGCTTACTAGGTCAATTACTAAAGAGATTACTGTTTCCGCTAAAAACAAGATTACAGCTACTTGGATACATCCTTCCTCTAAGTTAGCATGTCCAAATACTAAAATAGATTTTTACTTCAATAAAGATAGCTATAAGTCAGTTCTTTTCGATTATGGTGATAATACTACCTCTAGTATTATCACTGATAATTGGGCACATTCTTATGTAAAGCCAGGTCGATATTTTCCAAAGGTTACATTAACGAACTATTGTAATGATGATACCACTTTATTCGTGGATACTATAGTAATTCGGTCTGACCTAAAATGGAATAGTATAGACGAGTTCTTATCGCTACGACTACCTGATAGTGTATGCCCCAGTGCACCTTTTGAGTTCTATTCAAATGGAAGAAATGCCCTTTCCTATAAATGGAATTTTGCGGCAGAGGGACTTAGCAATGAACCTGCGGGGATGTTTTCCTTAAAACTCTAGGTTCCAAGAATATCTCACTTATTATGACTAATGGCTGTGGAATAGACACCACTTTGTACCGAATTTTAGTCGTATCTGATAAGGTTGCTATAGATAGAATCAATTTATATAATTTATTAGATTCAATTTGCCCGGGCGATACGGCAATGGTCATAATAGAAGGCAATTATTTCAAGAATTTCAAATGGAATTTTGGGGATGGGTTAACCTCCAGTGAAACTTACAATCTCACGTTTAATGTTGATAATGGGGACAATGTGATTTTTCTTGGTAAGCATGTTTACAATAGGTCCGGCCAGTTCAAAATAAAGCTGGAGTACTCAAATTACTGTGGCGCAGTCGGAGAAGATAGTGTAGATATTATTATCAAAAATAATCTAGCGGTAGATAGAGAAAATTATCAGATTCCCTACCTCGACTATCCCCACACAATATGCAAACCTATTAGATTCTTCGGATTCGGAGGCAAAAGCTATGTCTGGGATTTTGGAGACGGCACTTCTCCGATCAACACCAATCAATCACTCGTCTCACATTCCTACTCCCAAAAGGGCGAATATGAGGCAAGTGTTACTATAACGAATTCATGTGGAAACTCCGGCACAATAACAGGCCCAATTTCTGTGGCAGATGGCTGCCTCTTAGGCTTAATGTCGGTAGAAAAAGATAACAATAAAGTTAGCGTATTCCCTAATCCGGTTTCGGACGTTTCAACAGTCAGTTTTGCTACACCTCTGGTAACCTCAATCAAGATGTATTTAGTTGATCCGTTAGGAACCAAAACGACGGTCCGGTATAATACCGAAAATGATGCTACACAACTAACGTTTAGTGTTAAGGGACTAAATTTACCTGATGGAATTTATATGCTCTGCATTGAAAAAGAAGGTAAAATTATTTCCGAGAAAATAAGTATTATAAAATAAGCTTTATAAAATATTATTCTCCACTATTAATCATAGACTGTCTCTTATAGACAGTCTATTTTTTGCCAAAATTCTCACTGAATCTTCCCATTACCTCATCTATTTAACAATACATTATAGTTCTAAGTTGATACTGTCAATAGTCATGACATAAAATCCATGAGACAAGCTGCGCTTTCTATATTGATGTTCATTGTAATTTCTTGTTTCACCTTTTGTAAAAACTTGGGGAATATGCCAACTACCGATTTAAATACCAACCTACATAATCATGTTGATTATCTTACTAAAATCCGACCTTATAGAAATCATAAAAACATAAAATCTTTGAATCAGGCGGTAGAGTATATTGAGACTTATTTCAGGAAAAACAACCTCTCGACCGAGAGGCAAACGTTCAAAGTGGATGGGAATGAGTATATAAATGTTGTTGCCACCTATGGGCCGGCAGATGGCGAACGTTTGATTGTAGGTGCTCACTATGACGTGTGTGGTGATCAGCCGGGAGCAGATGACAATGCAAGTGCTGTTGCTGGATTGTTGGAAATAGCTAGGCTTTTGAATGAACAAAAACCAAATGTCAAATATAGAATCGATTTGGTAGCATATCCATTGGAAGAGCCTCCTTATTTTGCTTCAGAAAACATGGGCAGCGCCCATCATGCAGCTTTTCTAAAGAAGGCAAATATTGAAGTAAAAGGAATGATCTGTTTAGAAATGATTGGTTATTTTTCTGATAAGCCAAATTCTCAAAGTTTCCCAGATCCCGCTTTAAGCAAAATATATCCAAATACCGGGAATTTCATTATTGTTGTTGGCAAGACAGGGCAGGAACTCTTTTCTAATAAGGTAAAGGATTTAATGAAGAAAAATAGCTCGATTGACGTTCAATCAATAAACTTTCCAAGTCCCCATGGATTAGCAGGGCTTTCTGACCATCGTAGTTATTGGAAATATAATTTCCCCGCATTGATGATAAATGATACAGCTTTTTTAAGGAATCCGCACTATCACGAAAAGTCCGATACGATCGAGACACTTGATTTTGATAAAATGGCGGAAGTGGTAAAAGGCGCCTTTGCAGCTGTAGTCGGACTTTAGAAACAACTAAATTATTAACTATCCTGTGTGGTAATCTACTATGTCGACTGAGTAAAAAGCATTAGAACCACACTGATATTACCTGATATTTGTCTGATTCTAATACCTAATTTTATATATCTATATCGTATCGACCCCTACACAAAGGAAATCATTTGTGCGTAGAGGAAGCTAATGTTAATAGAATTACTGCATCTTCATCAGCAACAAAGCTATGAGGAATTCCTTCATGTAACGTTATCATATTCCCTTTTCCAAGCAACTCGGATTGATCAGCGGTGTTGAAAATGATTTTACCTTCAAGGACTTGTAAACTTATTGTGCCTGGTGCGGTATGTCGCTTCATCTCCGCTCCCTCATGAAATGCCATCATAACAATTCTCATCGTGTCGGACTTGAAAATCGTTATGGAATTCCTGTCGCTGTCTTTATAAGATTCTTCCCGCTTGATCTGATCTTTGAAGGCTTCAAGGTCCATAGCAATCATTGGGGCATCCAAAGGTCTTGTCCCTTCTGGTCTTTGCGGCGTTGCTTCATTATATTTTATTTCAGTCTCCGATTCAGTTTGGTTAGCAATAGTATGTGGCGTCTTTTCTCTCAATGCTTCGATCATCTGATCGCTTGGACCCGCGCTCGAGCTACCATAGCCATTTACCAGTGTGCCTTTTATATTGTGCTTAATAGAGGAAATGGCATAAATAATTGCTTCATCCGCCATGTCTGAGGCGCTTTCCAATCTGTAATGTTTATCCACTACAAAATCCAGTGAGTTGATTTGCAAGGCAGTTTGACTGCAGACAAGACAATTATCCTGTAAGTTAAAATTGATGGTATAGCCCTCTTTATAGAGTATATTTAATATTTCAGAAACAGTGCTCATTGGTTTCATTCTATTTTTAGTTTTTTCAATAAGCTGCTAAACTCAATATTGTTGCGGGACGGATATTTCTTTGATTGTAATAGCACATCTTTAGATCTTGGTTTCTAAAAAGTGGGTTCGCTGAATATAGTAGATAGGCCGAACTTGCTTTCTGGGGTAACTGGGCACGTTTAATAAGTCTATCGCTTGAAAAATATCCTCAAATGATTTACATTCGTGCTGATCTATATAAAAGCGATTAATTTTTAAGCTTTTATTCAGTTTAAATAAGGCAACGTTTTAACCTTGAAATTAAAATTTGATAGCCTTCATTTTTCAGAATTATAAATAAGACAATAAATTTTATAAAGAATGAACATACATGAATACCAAGGAAAGGAAATCCTAAAAAGTTTTGGTGTAAGAATACAAGAAGGAATTGTTGCTGATACTCCTGAAGGTGCTGTAGAAGCTGCCAAAAAGTTGAGTGAGCAGACAGGAACACAATGGTATGTGATCAAAGCCCAAATCCATGCAGGTGGAAGAGGGAAAGGAGGCGGAGTGAAACTTGCCAAAAATCTGGATCAGGTGAAGGAAATTTCAAGCCAAATCATTGGTATGAACCTTATCACTAAACAGACTGGTCCGGAAGGAAAGAAAGTTGGAAAGGTATTAATATCACAAGACGTATACTATCCTGGTGTTTCTGAGCCGAAGGAATTTTACATGGGTGTGTTACTTGATAGAGGTACAGGTAGAAATGTGATCATGGCGAGCACTGAAGGAGGGATGGATATTGAGGAAGTAGCAGAGCATACACCAGAGAAAATATTAAAAGAGTGGATTGATCCAAGAGTGGGTCTTCAACCTTTTCAGGCAAGAAAGATCGCTTTCCAATTAGGATTAGAAGGCGATGCATTCAAAGAGATGGTGAAGTTTATCCATGCTTTATACAAAGCTTATGAGGAAACAGATTCCTCTATGTTTGAAATCAATCCTGTATTGAAAACATCTGACAATAAAATCTTAGCAGTTGATGCGAAGGTAAATCTAGATGATAATGCTCTTTATAGACATAAAGATTATCTAGAAATGAGAGACGTGAACGAAGAGGATCCTTTAGAAGTAGAGGCATCTGCATCAGGTCTAAACTATGTGAAACTTGACGGAAACGTAGGATGTATGGTAAACGGCGCAGGACTTGCAATGGCTACCATGGATATCATCAAATTATCTGGTGGTGAGCCCGCAAACTTTTTGGATGTTGGTGGAGGAGCAAATGCTCAAACCGTTGAAGCTGGTTTTAGAATTATCCTAAAGGACCCGAATGTAAAAGCAATTCTTATAAACGTGTTCGGTGGTATTGTAAGATGCGATAGAGTAGCTAATGGGGTTGTGGAAGCTTACAAAAATATCGGTGACATTAAAGTACCAATTATTGTAAGGTTGCAAGGCACGAATGCTGAAGAGGGTGCCGAAATCATCCGTAAATCTGGATTGAAGGTGTTCCCAGCGATATTACTAAAAGATGCTGCAGAAAGAGTAAAAGATGTTTTGAAGGGGTAATTTCAACTTCTACTATTATTTAAATAGGCCTGTCTTTCAGGCCTATTTTTTTGGAATTTATTTTCCTGGAGACACAACTTTTTTCATTTGTTGGAATAAAACTGACATCGCTATTGCGCTACTCCCGCGCCTAAGCATAAAATTTTTAATTATAACCATTCTTAGAAATTCTCTAATGAAGATATCGGAAGGTGGTGCAATACTGCTGATATAGCTCTTAAAGCAATATTGACCAACAAAGCTGACCTTGTGCTATATAATTTATCTAAGATTGGTTCGTCGAAAAATTGCAACTGTTCTAAACTACAAGCGTAAAAACCAGCATAAAATATTACATCATCATCTGCTTCTTTCCATGAATCCATATATTTCATTGCTAATTGAGAGTATTATTTCTTTGATTGTTCTTACGCAAGTAATCTTTCCTTTAGTTTTCAATTACGAACCCTTTTGGATTTTTAAAAGAGATCAATATTCTGACAGGAAGGGCCCTACAAATACCTTTTTCAGAAAAAGAAATAAAAACACTAAAATCAAGTCTGACTTCTAAATAAGCTTTATTTACTCAACTACCATACTCTTTTCGCCGCATCTCAACCTTTCAATTTCCCCTCTTTTCAGCCTGTTTATTACATCGAGACCTTTCTAAGGATATATTTTTATATTTTTGAAATGGCTTATTTATAAACATGTTCGAGATCGACACCTGGCAAGAAATCTACAATACTATCAGGAGTAATAAGCTGCGGACTTTTTTAACGTCCTTTAGCGTGGCGTGGGGCATATTTATGCTTATTGTCTTATTGGGCTCAGGGAATGGTTTAGAGAATGGTGTGAAGAGTCGCTTTAATGACGTCAGTAACAACAGTGTTTGGATCTACACAGGACAGACGACTCTTCCTTACAAAGGATTGAAAAAGGGAAGAGACATACAGTTTAGAAACGAGGATCTAGTTTTTGCAAAAAATAATATTTCCAGCCTTGAGCATCTTTCCACTCAATTTCATAAATGGGGCCAGACAAAAGTCTACTATAAAAATAAAACGGGCAAATTCAATATACTTGGTACAAATGAAGAATTTAAGGAAATTGCAAAGACTCAAGTCTATAAAGGAAGGTTTATAAATAAGTTAGATCTAAGGGATTTCAGAAAGGTTGCAGTTATTGGTCTGCATGTAGAAGAAGCTTTATTTGGTAAAACGAATCCAATAGGAGAGTATATTAATTTAAATAATATCCCCTTTAAAATAGTCGGAGTTTTCAAAGATGAGGGAAACCAGGACGAGCAACAAATGATCATGCTCCCGTTGACCACCGCCCAAAAAGTTTTTAACGGAGCCAATAATATCGAGAATATTATTGTCTCTTTCAAGGATATATCCTCCGGTCAGAAGCTAAAAGAAATCGAGAAATTGAAAACGGGGCTTGCATTAAAACATAATTTTGATGTACTGGATCCTAAAGCAATAGATGTATGGAATGTAGAAGAGGAATATTTGAAAATGCTAAGTCTTTTCAAAGGCATTAGAATCTTCATCTGGATCATTGGGATTGGAACGTTATTGGCTGGAATTGTAGGTATCAGTAATATCATGATGATCTCGGTAAAGGAAAGAACAAGAGAAATCGGGATTAGAAAAGCATTAGGAGCCAAGCCGTCCTCCATTGTCTTTTTAATATTATTAGAATCTGTTGTAATCACCTTTATTGCTGGATATTTTGGCTTGGTCAGTGGGGTTGGGCTGATAGAGCTTGCAAACATTGGACTTGCTAATGTCAAAATGGATGCTTCAATGTTTAAGAATCCAACGGTAGATTTCACTATTGCTATCAGCGCGACAGTTTTGCTTATAGTTGCAGGTGCATTGGCGGGCTTTTTCCCCGCTAGAAAGGCTGCGCAAGTCTCACCCATAGAGGCCCTAAAAAGCGACTGACAAGCACTAGTCTAATGAATTTTCTATAACCCATAGTCACTTTAAATTTTTTTATAATGTTGGATTACCTTTCATCATTCGCTAAGATATAGACGCAATAAGCTTAATGTTTCAAGAGATTCTACATACCCTTAGCAAGAACAAAACCAGGACATTCCTTACTTCCTTTGGTGTGTTCTGGGGAATATTTATGCTCATGGTGATGCTAGGCTCAGGGAATGGTCTTAGGAATGGTGTCCAATCTGGTTTTGAGAATCAAGCAACAAATTCGTTTTTTATATGGGC
>DASVUU010000111.1:0-2344 GCA_036386935.1 Cytophagaceae bacterium
TTAGGTATTCCAAACCGTCAGAAAGTGTATCAACGGTGAAGGTCTTGGAAGCCGCCGTAGGAATGCCATATTTGTTCATGAATGACTTTGAAAAGTCTTTGCTTCCTTCGAGTTGTGCCCCTTTTTTATCAGGTCCTATTACCAAGATATGGCTCAATGAATCATTAGATTTAAAATAATCTACTATTCCTTCTACCAGTGGGGCTTCGGGGCCAACTAAGATTAAATGAATGTTATTGTCGAGACAAAAATTACCTATTGCTAAAAAATCAGAAAGTTCGATTGGTACGTTGACTGCAACCTCAGCGGTACCTGCATTTCCCGGTGCAACATACAGCTTTTCGCATTGAGGGCTTTGAGAAATTTTCCATGCAAAAGCATGCTCTCTACCACCTGATCCCAAGATAAGTATATTCATTGAGTGTATAATAAGGAACTAGAGGGTATTACTAATTGGCTATTTCAGATAGGAACTTCACTCGCATCAATCTCAATTCTTCTTCAGAATAATCATCTCCCAACTCTACCAATGCTTTTTGCATGCTATCATTATCGGCCTTCATGAAATACTGAAAAATCTCATCTTGCCTTTCCTGATCCATGATTTGATCTATATAATAGTCAAGATTGAGCTTGGTTCCAGAGTAGCAAATATGCTCGATCTCTTCAATAATGTCGTTTACCGTTAGATCTTTTGCCTCCGCTATCTCTTCCAACTCTATCTTCCTATCAATTTGTTGAATAATGAAGATCTTTATTTTTGATTTATTAACAGAAGACTTTACTACTACATCAGACGCAG
Organism: Cytophagaceae bacterium; assembly: GCA_036386935.1. Classification (GTDB taxonomy): domain Bacteria; phylum Bacteroidota; class Bacteroidia; order Cytophagales; family Cytophagaceae; genus DASVUU01. The sequence continues at coordinate 803 of DASVUU010000111.1, forward strand.
TAACTATGTCGTTTTCTTCGACAAATTTTGTAATAAGATCTAAAAATGGTTTACCAAATTTGGCAACCTTACCCATTCCCACTCCATTGATATGGCTCAGCTCTTCTTTCGTAGTAGGATAGGTCGTTGCCATTTCCTCAAGTGAAGGATCTTGGAAAAGAACGTATGGTGGAAGGTCCTTTTCCTTGGCTAATTTCTTCCTAAGCGCTTTTAAAGCATCGAATAAAACGGGATCATACGCCTTTGCATTGATTGCTTCTTTCTCTACTTCTTCAATGGATGCTTCTTCTGAAAAGTCGTGGTCCTGAGAAAGCGTAATTGGTTTAGGCTTGTCTATATAATCCAGCCCTTTGTCTGTGATTTTTAATACTCCGTAATTGTCAATATCCTTTTCCAAATATTCTTCCAGTAATATTTGGCGGTAAACAGAATTCCAAAATTCAGGCTTTTTATCTTTTCCTTTTCCGTATACCTCAAGCTTGTTATGATTATAGCTTTTAGTGTACTCGTTTTCAGTACCCGTTAGAACACTCGTCAAATGACTGATGCCAAATCTTTCTTCTGTCTGAACTACTGCTTTAAGAGCGAGAAGAACTTCTTCCATGGCTTCAAATTTTTCTTTAGGTTTAATGCAATTATCGCAAAATCCACAGTCATTTTCCAAATGTTCTCCAAAATAATGTAATAATTGTTTTCGGCGACATACGGATGACTCTGCATAAGAGGAGATCTCTAGCAACAGGTTCCTTGCATTATCCCTCTCTGTGACGGATTTATCTTTATTAAATTTTTCTAATTTAAGGATGTCGTTATAGCTGTAAAACATGATGCAATTCCCTTCCAATCCATCCCTGCCTGCTCTCCCAGTTTCCTGATAGTAGCCTTCTAAAGATTTGGGCGCATCATAGTGAATTACGTACCTGACGTCAGGTTTATCTATTCCCATTCCGAAAGCAATTGTGGCTACGATTACGTCCGCATTTTCATTTAAAAATGCATCTTGATTGCACATCCTTACATGAGGGTCCAACCCTGCATGATAAGGCAAGGCCCTCACACCATTTACTTTTAAAAGCTCTGCTATCTCTTCTACTTTTTTTCTGCTAAGGCAATATACAATTCCTGACTTCCCTTTATTCTGATGAACAAATTTTACAAGCTGCTTTTTGGTATGAACCTTTGGCCTTACTTCATAATAAAGATTCTTTCTATTAAATGATGATTTGAACACACAGGCTTCCTCCATTTGAAGGTTCTTCTGTATATCTATTTGCACTTTTGGTGTGGCAGTAGCTGTAAGAGCTATGATCGCCAAATCACCTATTTGCTCAATGATTGTTTTTATCTTTCTGTACTCGGGTCTAAAGTCGTGACCCCATTCTGAAATGCAATGTGCTTCATCAATTGCGATGAAGGACAAGGTCCCTTTTCTTAAAAATGCAATATTTTCTTCCTTTGTTAATGACTCAGGCGCTACGTAAAGTAATTTTATTTCCCCACTGATCACATCCCTCTTTACCCGGGCAATTTCAGACTTGGTGA
>DASVUU010000112.1:0-6366 GCA_036386935.1 Cytophagaceae bacterium
GTTTTCTGAAGCTCCAAATATGGCATGCATTCTATTGAAACCTTTGAGGGCCCCACATCCAGTGCCTGGTTCCCGTTTATTGCAAGGCATATCTGTGTTGTAAAAATAGGGACAACGGGTACGTTGCATCATATTTCCTCCGACTGTGGCCATGTTTCGGAGTTGTTGTGAAGCGCCTGCCTGTAATGCGAGTGAAAGAAGTGGGTGCTCCTTTTGTATGAGTTCGTTTTCAGCGACCTGACTGTTGAGGGCCAATGCGCCAATCACCACTTTGCCTTTTTCCTTTTTAATTTCTTTTAAAGGAAGACTCGTTATATCGACTAATTTTTCGGGAGTTTGTACTCCTTTTTTCATTAGATCTACGAGGTTGGTGCCGCCAGCAATCCATTGGGCTTTACTGTCTCTAGTGATGGCGTCTATAGCGGCCTGGGTGGTAGACACTTTCACATAGTCGAAGTTTATCATATCTTTTGTCCTCCTGTCTTTACTGCTGCGATGGCTTTTACAATATTTGGGTAGGCACCGCAACGGCAGATATTTCCGCTCATGTATTCCCTGATTTCATCGTCTGAGTTGGCATGTCCTTCCTTTATACAAGCAACTCCCGACATAATCTGTCCAGGGGTGCAATAGCCGCACTGAAATCCATCATGTTCAATAAATGCCTCTTGCATAGGGTGAAGGTTTTCTTCGTCCCCCAATCCTTCAATTGTGGTGACTTTTTTTCCATCCAGCATCACTGAAAGAGACATGCAGGCAAGCACCCTCATTCCATCCACATGCACTGTGCAGGCGCCACATTGTCCATGGTCACAGCCTTTTTTTGTTCCCGTGAGCGCTAATTGCTCCCGAAGCAAATCTAACAATGTCACCCTTGGCTCAACAGATAGCTTCTGACTGATTCCATTTATTTCTAGCGTGATCGACTTCTTTTCGAAATAGCCAGCTGCCTTCTCATCCAAATGAGATTCAGCGGCCTTTACTAGCAAAGGTGAAGAGCCAGCAAGTGCCGTTAGCATGGACGATTGCTTTATGAACTTCCTTCTTCCTTCGTCGAGCGATTGTTGTTCTTCTGGTTTCTTGTGGTATTTTTTTGCCATAACGTTAGTTTGGAAATAGAAGGATTGATTTGAGTTCGAAATCGTATATTTTATTCTACTATTAATTAATTTTCTAAGAAGATTAGCTTTTTACATGATCACAGTAAAAACGGAAACACCAATGTCAAGCATCTTCTCATTGTGATTTAATACAGCCGAATTAAATAGCTTCCTTTAGCACCTGGTTACTAATGGTATCCCTCCAATGAATGGGGCTTTTTCTTTCTTTCAAAAACCCACCTGATCTATTGGAAAATTTCCCCATTACTTCGGCTATGATCGACACAGCAATTTCATCTGGTGCTTCAGCCCCAATGTCTACCCCAATCGGAGCGTGAATTCTTTCTAAATCAACTGCAGTAAGGAATACATGCTGTTTATCTAATTCCTCAACCATTCTATCAAACCGTTTTCGTGGGCCTAGTATGCCTATGTATCTCGCTTCAGAACTCAATAATTTTTTCAAGACTGCAAAGTCATATTCATAGTTATGCGACATTAGCACACACGCAGTATTACCAGTAATTCTAATCTCCTTTTCCACATAGTCCCGTTGACATAGGGAAATGTGATCTGCATTGGGAAAAAAAGCAGGTGCTATATGGGCCACACATTCGTCAGTAACTGTAACAGACCAACCAAGATTTTTAGCCAGTACACTTATTGGCCTGGCATCGAAACCTCCTCCGAAAAGAATAAGGTTAATGGGTGGCTGGATTAGTTCAACAAATACATTCACTACCTCACCATCGACAATATATGTAGTCGCTCTTGATTTTTTTGTTTCAAACAAATCAAATAGATCTTTTTTAACCCTTTCTGTTAGTACCGTACAATCAGAGCCTTTGTGAATTATTGAATTGTGCTTTACCAACATCTTCTTTCCAAACGAAGGATGCCCTTCGGAAAAGCAGGTGGCCAGGGCAGCTTCTTGTTCTAGGTTGAGAAGTTTTTCATAAAGAACTAAGGCATTTGAGTCATCTTCAGGATCCAACGGTTCTAACAATACATCTATGATGCCATTGCATCCCATGTTCACAGCAAAGGCTTTATTGTCCTCGTCGTTTGTGTCGTAGGTGACGCACATCGTCCTTTTCTCATTCATCACCTGTCTTGCCTTTCTCAGAGCATCCCCTTCCAAACAGCCCCCACTTATGGACCCTACCCATCTTCCATCATCGGTTATCAACATCCGTGCACCTGGACTTCTATAAGCGGACCCTACTACTCTAACAACCGTGGCAAGTGCGGCCTTTCGCTTATTGAAGTCTATACTTCTGTAGGCCTCACAAATTGCTCGAAGTTCTTTCATGGTTGTTTAGATAAGTTAGCTAAAGTCGTTCTTTTAACATCCAATATTTAATTACCTCCTACCAGTGGTAGCATTGGTAATCAGCAGATAGCTTCACTGCTACCTCTCTACATTTACAATACTTTTACAATGATCGATTGCGGAATGGGTCCTTTGATAAATATTATCTACCTTTTTTGGACATGTCTTTAGCTAAATGCGATGTTCTCATTTAGCCTCTAGTGGGATAAATTAAAATTTCTTAAAAATGTTTGAATAGGATATCCGATAAGGCTTTAAATAAACGAGGTCTTCTTTGTGATATCGCTACCCATACAACAATTACAAATGAGGAAGATAAAAACATACTAGATGCTTTTTACATATATAGTTTTGACAATTATATCCGTTTTAATGATTCCTCATTTTATTATTTAACCAATAATCCTGTTTCGCTATAATCATATTGCATTACATTCATACTATCCATGTACATGACTGGCCTATTTTGTTGTATTGTAATGGAAGTATCTCCTGTCTCGTCGCCTGATGTACTGGTTATAGAAGCTGAATACATTTTTGTTTTATAATCATAGGAATACATTTCGGCTTCACAACAAGTCCTATGGTTTGACTCATAGCTAATTAAAACCCAATCGTCGTTTTGGTAAGCATAGGAATAAGAGGCTTCTCCCCTCATATAACTATAGGATACAAATACTTTTCCCTCGTTAATACCAACCGTAAAGTTTGCCTCATTGAAGTCATGAAATGAAAAATCGTCATCCTGATCAACGAATGACTCTATCGCATTAATCGATTGCTTCCTCAACTTATAACTACCATTGATACGTTCATAAATAGCCAAACATCTGCGATTAAATTCATTCTTATCTTTTAATGGAGTGTTATACCCTACAACAAAGCACTTATTTTCGAATCCCGCAATGGAACCAGAATCAACGCTTACTAAATGCCATAGCGCGGGCGTGAATTCTTCAATAGCGTTAGCTACCTCCTTTTCAATACTTTTTCCATACTTCCCCTCGTTAAACAATTTGGTTTTAGCGGCAATTTTTGCATGCTTTGCTCTATGATTCTTCCATGCCTTTGTAGGTATTGTTTGCATCATTAAATCTAAGGTGTCAAGAACCAATTTACTATAATCGAACCCTTTTGTAATCTCGGATTCTCCCTCTTGATAAAAGCTCATTTCTCTTTTAACAAAGTACCCTTCACCTTTCATGGAAGACCAGTCTCCCTGTTTATTGTACTCGTACTCAACTGGGTATTTTGTAGAAACTAACGTGTTGTTTTCAAGTTTAAAAAGGTCTTCATAAATGGAATTATAGGAGGTGTCTTGACAAACAGTCCTTACGGTATGAACCTTTACTTCCGAAGGGTTGACTACTATAAAGTTTATATCTTTTTTATAATAGGGCAATATGTTATTTAACGTCATATTATTTTGGTAAATTGTCTCCTCCAATCTCAGCAAGGAATCCGACATTAGTTTAAATTTCCAAGTCGTTAATTCATTTAATTCTTTTCGTTTGATATTATATTTTATTTCTTCAATAATATGACTCTGCTCATCAAAATTTCGAAGAGTATAGATAGTATCGTACTTGTTGCTGCCGATGAATACTTCTAAATAGATTTTTTTTTGATCATTATAAAAAATATAGGTAAACGAGGAGTCTGGATTTTCACTTGAAGAATATGCGGTTTTTACAATTTTACCGTCGAAATCAAAAAACAATTCCTTTTCAAAAAGCATTTTATTATAGCCGGTACTGAACCTGTATAACTTTATTGATTTAAGCTTTTTATCATCAGGCTTATGCTGGGATATAACATAAACATCCTCACTTTTATCCTGATAATAAAAGTTATGAAAGTTTTGAATTGAAAGGAGCCTAGGTAAATTCTCCAAACTTATAACCTCTCTTTTGTTACTTGCTAAATCTTTCTTAGTATAAAAAATAAAGAATGTTATTGATAGAATCAGCAATAGTATGAGACCAAAAATTTTAGTCCTAGATGTAATTTTCATTAGAGATAATCGTCATTTAAAGTAAGCGATCTTATAGTAAGCCAATATCAGGAAAAGCACAAATATTGTCAAATATGCACTAAGCTAACCGATTTTTTATCAAACTAAAAGGAGCCCTTTCAGAACAAGTGCTTGCTTTATATTAAAGAACAAAGTACACCTCAATCTTTTGTATATCTTCCGAAGATCCTCGATCTTTACAACTTAAACAGTAAGTCATCAATTTTCTATAATAAAAATCGCAGGTCACAATACGAATGAGAAAAATACTAATAATCATATCCTTATTGATGGTTCTGGCCCCTCAAGTAGAAGCAAAAAAGGTCGACGGAAAACTGGTAATTGGAAAGGACACAATGGACGTTATTTTCAATATCCCCTTCAAGCTTTTCGGTGAAGAACCGAATTACGAAAAATTGCAATATAAGGTAAAATATTATAATTCTATTGGGAATAAAATTACCGTTATCCCTGATAATGCCAAAGAATTTTGGTTTACCTACGAGGGCGAATTTGTGAGAATGCTGTCGAGAAAAAACACTATTGGCTTAGGAAGCATATTTAATGTAAGTAGTAATATCTTTCTTCGTTTAGAAATGGAAGGAGCCGTAAATCTGTTTAATTATTATGAAACGCGAAGCTCACCCGGTATGTACGGTGGCGCAGGTGGCGCAATGGTTGGTGGTTACTCCTACGGCGTAGATAGCTATATATTACAAAAGGGCAATGGCGAATTAAAGAAGCCTAAAGGCCTTTCGTTTAAAAAGGACATGGCAGACTATTTCAGCGACTGTCCCGAACTAGCTGAAAAAATTGAAAAAAAAGATTTTCGAAAGAATGATCTGGAAGAAATTGTAAGATTTTATAATTCTAGTTGCAAATAATAGGGTTAATACATTATAAATGTAGAAGAACAAAAATCTGACATTCCACAAAAAAAATCCCTAAACAAGTATCTGATCTAGGGATTTAAAAGTCATGTATTCTATCTTGTATTACTCCACTACCAACTTCCCATTATATATCCCTCCTTTTCCCTTGGCTTGTACCATGTACATACCTTTAGTTAACAAAGAAATATTTAAGTTATAGTGAGATTGCCCCGAGGCAATTGCTTCCGTTAAAGTGGTCTTACCCATCATATCGCTAATTTCAATGTATTCTAAATCTGTTTCTGGAAAAATAACGGTTACATTATTGTTTGCCGGATTAGGAACCATCGCTAATTTAGAAAGTAGTTGATCTTTCGAAGGAGTCGAAGTAACTTCATCTATAAGCTCAAATTCAATATTGTTCAAAGTAATATAATAGGCCTTTGTCGCCGAGAGGGGGGCGCGCACTACAAATGCATGAACCCCATAGGGAATCTCTACAAGGAAAGACTGACTGAGCCTACTATGTTGATTCACGTTATAAGGAAGTTCAATTTTATTTGATAATTTATCGTTCAACAAAATTTCAAATTCCTTTCCATCTACACTTTTATTCTCGTAATCAAAGGTAACCTTATATAGCGTTGGGGTCTCGTTTCTTACTATATAAACTCCATCTCCCCATTCCAAAATATTCTTGTTGTAATTCAGAAAAACCCCGACGGAGGAGCCAGTAAATCTCAATTCATAATCTTTATAAGACGCCCTCTTATTTCCCGGAATATTTGACAATCTGTCTACTCCTAGCAGACCCACTCTTTCTTGCAGAAGTGGAGGAGCGAGACTATCCATTATATCTTTATAAGCTTTGTACTGTGGAGACAGCTCACCAATCTTATTACCAACCGAAAATCCGCCTCCAAAACAATTGTTTGTATAATAACCATTCTTTATAAAAAGTGCGTCGTAACCCAGCCAGCTGTACCATTTTGTCATATAGTTCTTTATATAAGAATACATTGAAGGGGAATTATAAGCCTCTAAAAT
>DASVUU010000113.1:0-10656 GCA_036386935.1 Cytophagaceae bacterium
AAATTAGCGCAGTCAATGATGATTCGTTTTTCATCCAAAGAAACAGCCTCGGCAATTGCCTTATCTAAAACTATGCATGAACTAGCATCTAAATCTCCCTCAATAATGATGAAATAATATTCATCATCCTTTTCTGTGTAAATTTTCATTTTTCTCTTTTACGATTTGAAAAGTAAGATTGTTGCCGTTTATATAAATTTTAAAATGAGGAAGCTATAGTCGTCGTTCAGATATTTGGTTCCGGTAAATTGATATACGTCTTCCACTATTTTATCACTCAATTGCTTGGAATTGAGTGACACGTTATTTTCTACTAAAATTTTAAGTCTATCATAACCATACTCTTCCTGCTCATTATTGTTAGCTTCAACTATACCGTCGGTATACAAAATCATTACGTCTCCCTTGTTGTAAGAAAATTCCTCATTTTGTATATGTTTCAGATATCCATTGTTTCTAATGATGCCTAAACCCAGGCCTTTGCTTTTAAGATAAGAGGTCTCATTAGTGACAGTATTATAGTATAAAGCGGGACAATGGCCAGCCCTTGCAAATTGAATCGATTGGTTTTCGACATCTACTATAAATAGGCTTAATGTGATAAATGATGTCTTTTCCAAACAGCGACTCAACGCATTGTTTGCATAGTTCATAAAACTATCTGCCGGCAGGTTTAATTGAATCAAACTGTGGAATACTCCCTTCATTTGAGCCATATTAAAGGCGGCACTCGTTCCATTTCCAGAAACGTCGCCAATAACAACTGCAATTTTATTTTGAGAAAACTCAAAGACGTCGTAATAATCACCTCCTACCTCGTCAGCTGCCTTGGTAAATGCTGTCATTTCAACATGGATATTGAACAAAAGGTGCTCCGGAAAAAGGCTTTTTTGCACATCTTTCGCGATCTTCCTTTCTTCTTTATATCGTTCATGTTCGATCGCCTCTGAGATCAGTCTGAAGTTTTTGATTGCCATACTTGCTTGGCTTACAAAGCTAAATATGATATCTACCATGCCTTTGTCAAATCCGTCATTTAGATTTTTCAAAAGTACCAATGTCCCCAGCTTTTGGTTGTGAGATGATAAGGGTATTATCAATAGAGACTTATAAGAAAGGTTTGCAAGTTTTTCTGTATGGCTGTAGTTTTTGATATCCTTGATATAATGAGGCTCGGTATTGATATTAAGATTATTCTTCCTTAATACCTTTTTCAATTCAAAGACATCAAACTCATTGATTTCCCTATTCAAAAAAGCGGTGTAGTTTCCTTTCTCATTTACTATCTCTAACCAGCCAGCGTCGGCCATTACAGTAGAAATACTACTATCGATAAGCATTTTATAAACTTCTTCTTCCTTATTGCCCATCTGGATGGACTGGCTGAGTCGCTGGAAAATCATTACCTCACCAAATTTCTGTTCAAAAACCGAGGAGGTAGGGAGGTGAAATAAAAGGACGAGTAATGAAAAGAAGCAATTCATAAGTAGAAAGCTGAAGTTTGCTACTATGAATATGTTGTTTGCTAAGTTTACCTGAAGGCCTTCGTTGAGGCGCTGCTCAAAGATTTGCTGTAAGAATGTAAAGCTTATTATAATGATTAGGAAAATAAGGAGGATGCTTTGCCACTTCTGCTTATAATTTAAAAAGGCGACCCACTTTAGATTAAAAGAAAGAAAGGTACCTAATAAAGTAATCGGAGCAGCAAATATGATAAAGCGAAGGTTGAATATATCTGAATGGAAAAAATTTGAGAGAATACTGAATAAAACTAGGCCTTCAAATACCTTCCAACAAATTTCAGTTACCTTATTTTTCTGATAAAGTATCATCTTCTTCCACACATAAAACCCATTGGCAAGAAATATTATGATTAGCCCTATGTTGATATGGTATAAGACATTCTCAAGGAGGATATTTGTTTTATGTAAGTCTTTATCAATAATATAGAAGAAAAATTTAATGAACAGTGAAATCAGGATGGTGGAGCCTCCGATGATGAAAACCTGCCAAAGATATTCATTAAAATTGCTCGACTTCTTATTTCCTATTTCATGTCGGAAAGTGAGAAATGTAACAGCATAAAAAAATGTCAGCAGGATATCTGTTACATAGTCTGGCGTACTTATTTGCAGATAAATTTTTAATAACTCAATAGTCAATACTCCTATCCAGCTAATAATCCCTATCGCGACGTATGATCTTAAATAATTGCCATTAGACATGGGCTGGTATGACACATTTTGATTAATATACAATTATCATTAAAAAAAACGCAACAAAAAAAGCAATACCGCTAAGGTATATAATAAAAGTTAGCTGGCTGACGTCTTTTTTTGTTTATCTACTATAGTTAGGGGCCTCTCTTGTCACCTGAATATCATGCGGATGGCTTTCTTTTACACCAGCCGTTGTGATCTTTACAAATTTGGCTTCCTTCAGCGCTTCAATGTTTACGGCTCCGCAATATCCCATTCCGGCTTTCAATCCTCCAATCATCTGATATAAAATCTCGGAGACTTTACCTTTGTAAGGCACTCTTCCTACAATTCCTTCTGGAACTAGTTTTTTGACATCGTCTTCCGAGTCTTGAAAATAACGGTCTTTTGAGCCGTCCTCCATCGCTTCTAGAGAGCCCATTCCTCGGTAAGTTTTAAATTTTCGTCCCTCGTATATAATAACTTCGCCTGGTGCTTCTTCTGCACCCGCAAGCAAAGATCCAATCATAATACTACTTGCGCCTGCAGCAATTGCTTTTACTAGGTCTCCCGAAAATCTAACGCCACCGTCTGCTATAATTGGAACCTCGCTGCCAATTGCTTTGGCTGCTTCGTAGACAGCAGACAATTGTGGCATTCCTACTCCGGCAATCACTCGAGTAGTACAAATACTGCCCGGCCCAATACCTACTTTAACTGCGTCAGCCCCTGCATTGACAAGGTCTTTAGCGCCTTGTCCAGTCGCTACATTGCCGACAATCACCTGCAAATTTGGGTAAGCATTTTTCACCTGTCTAAGGGCATCCATCACTCCTTTGGAATGACCATGCGCTGTATCAATGCTTATAATATCAACGCCTGCGTTCTTAAGAGCTTCAATTCTATCCAATATATCGGGAGTAACGCCAACAGCAGCACCAGTCCTAAGGCGCCCAAATTCATCCTTGCAGGCAGTGGGTCTATCCTTTCTTTTAAGAATATCTTTGTAGGTAATCAGTCCAACCAAGATCCCGTCCTTATTTATTATTGGCAATTTTTCGATTTTGTATTCTTGCAAAATATCTTCTGCCTTACTCAAGTCTATTCCTTCGAAAGCAGTGATCAAATTATCTTTGGTCATAATTTCTCTCACTGGCTTAGAAACATCTTTTTGAAACCTTAGATCCCTGTGGGTGATGATTCCTACTAGCTTTCCAGATGAATTTATGACAGGAATTCCCCCGACCTTAAACTCTTTCATAATCTTCAAGGCATCTGCCAAAATTGCATCCTCATTGAGTGTCAAAGGATCGAGAATCATTCCACTTTCAGAACGTTTTACTTTCTTTACCTGTGCAGCTTGCTTTTTGATACTCATGTTTTTATGAATAAAGCCCAGTCCACCCTCATGGGCAAGCGCTATAGCCATTTCATATTCCGTGACCGTGTCCATAGCGGCGGACACTAATGGAATGTTAATTTTTATAGTGCGGGAAAGGGAAGTAATTGTGTCAGTATTGCGGGGAAGTATTTCTGAGTAAGCTGGCAAAAGCAATACGTCATCGTATGTTAATGCTTCAAAAAGGAACTTGGAGGAATCTAGTGACATGGCAAATAAATTAAGGATGCTTATTTGCCGGGTAAATTTACATCGTTTTTTCGTCTACAAATAGTTTTTCTAAAAAAATAAATTAAATGTAACCTATTTTTAATTTTGCCATGGGAGTGAATTAATATGTTTATTCATAGAAACGCCTTCAAGATTAGATTTTAAATTATGATATAAGGCCCTATTGATGACCAATCAGCCAATTAAGTTTTCTCAACGATTAGCAGCTTTTCTAAAGCTGATTAGAGCTAATAATCTTGCGATACTATTTATAACTCAAGTTTTTGTCCGTTTATTTTTGATTGGACCAAGGTATATAATTTCAGGCGATCGCTATTTTCTTCTCATATCGTTTAGCTCAATATGTATTGCTGCCTCTGGTTATATCATTAATGATTATTATGATGTAAAAATAGACATAATCAACAAGCCCGGCAGAGTAGTAATCGACAGGATAATAAGAAGGCGACCTGCCATCTTTATACATTTAACATTTGTGGTACTCGGAACCGTACTAGGCCTCTTGGTAAGTTGGCAGATTGGTTTAATAAATTGCTTAGCTGCGTTTCTTTTATGGCTCTACTCCAACAGTCTTAAGCGATTGCCGCTTATAGGCAATACCATCGTCTCATTTCTTACTGCTTTTTCTATCTATATCCTGGCTATACATTTTGGCGACAGAATGAACTCCATTCTGATTTTTAGCATCTTCTCCTTCTTCCTCTCCCTCATTCGTGAGATCATAAAAGATATGGAGGACTTGAGAGGTGACTCTTCTTTTGGCTGTAAGACCCTGCCCATCATATGGGGAATCAGGAAAACCAAATTTTTTCTTTACATTCTATTATTCCTTCTCACTATTCTACTATTCTTTTTAGGTTATCAACTCAACAAAGGTGTGTTACTCTACTTTCTTGTTTTTGTTTTTATTCCACTTCTTTGGATGTTTTATAAACTTATCGGAGCAGACACCATCAAAGAATTTAAATTCTTAAGTGCTTTTTGTAAGTATGTTATGATAAGCGGGGTGATTAGTATGGTTTTTATCTAATGGTTTCATTTTTTAATAATTAAACTGAGCTATATTTGCAGTTCAATTTTTTCCAATAAATAGTTTGTCTACGACTAGTAATATCGCCCTTTTCTGCTCCGGATCTGGTAGTAATGCAGCAAAAATTATCGAACACTTTAAGGGCAGGGAGGAAATCAAAGTAAAATTAATATTAGCAAATAATCCGAACGCGTATGCGTTGACTAGGGCTAAAGATGCCGAAATTCCTTCAAGGGTATTTTCAAAAGACGAATTTTATAACTCTTCCGCAATTATTGACCTTTTAAAATCAGAAGGCATCGATTGGGTGATTTTAGCAGGCTTTTTATGGCTTGTTCCAAAAAATCTCATCGCTGCTTACCCAAACAATATTATAAATATACATCCTGCGTTGCTACCTAAATATGGGGGCAAGGGTATGTACGGGCATTATGTCCATGAAGCAGTTGTTAAGGCCAAAGAGCGGGAGTCAGGAATGACAATTCATCTGGTAGACGAAAATTATGACGAAGGAAAGATTTTATTCCAAGCCAGATGTCCAGTCGAAGAATCCGACACCCCAGAGATAGTTGCGAAGAAAGTATTGGAACTCGAACATCTCTACTTTCCACAAATCATAGAAAACACTATTAAAAATACCTTACCTGTTTAATTAACACATCATCAAATAATTGCTAGTTATGGAATCTAAAAAAATAAAGTCAGCCCTTATATCTGTTTTCGATAAAGATGGTCTAGAGCCAATCGTAAAGCTATTACATAAGAATGATGTGATTATTTATTCAACTGGTGGCACTCAAAAATATATTGAAGACCTAGGTTTTGACGTGATTCCTGTAGAAACCCTTACAGACTATCCTTCAATTTTAGGAGGTAGGGTAAAAACTCTACATCCCAAGATATTTGGCGGAATTTTACACAGAAGAGACAATACCAGCGATTTGAGTGAAATCGATTTGCACGAAATACCAGAAATTGATCTTGTTATTGTTGATCTATACCCGTTTGAGAAAACGGTAGCATCCGGTGCGTCTGAAGAAGACATCATCGAGAAAATAGATATTGGCGGAATATCGTTGATCCGTGCTGCTGCCAAAAATTTCAAAGATGTAGTAATTGTTTCCTCAAAAAGCCAATACAGCTTATTAGAAATAATCTTGAAGGAAAAAGGTGGTGCAACCCATTTGAATGAAAGAAGACTATTTGCAACCCACGCATTTGACAATTCCTCACACTATGACACAGCCATTTTCAAATACTTTGCTGGCGAAGAGGTAAAACGTTTTAAGCATAGCATAAAAGAATTTCAAGTCCTGCGTTATGGCGAAAATCCTCACCAGCAAGGAATTTTCTATGGTGACTTGGATAGCATGTTTGAAAAATTGAATGGAAAAGAACTTTCCTATAATAATTTGGTAGACGTTGACGCTGCTGTAAATCTTATTGATGAATTTACAGAAACTACTTTTGCTATACTAAAGCATACAAACGCATGCGGAGTGGCGTCATCGCCTAACGTCAAAGAAGCATATTTGACGGCCCTTGCAGCAGATCCTGTTTCAGCCTTCGGGGGTGTGATTATTTGTAATAAAGAAATCGATGCTGAAACCGCGGAGGAATTGAACAAGCTCTTTTTCGAAGTTTTAATCGCTCCGTCTTATACAAAACCTGCGTTAGAAATTTTGACAGGCAAAAAAAATCGAATCATTTTAAAACGAAATTACGTAGAGTTGCCAACCACACAGTTTAAAACGTTACTTAACGGTGTGATTGAACAAGATAAGGATAGTAGGATGGAAAAGGCTGAAGATTTCAAGCTTGCTACCAAAGAAAAGCCGAGTCAGGTCGAGAATACTGCTCTTGAATTTGCCAATAAAATCGTAAAGCATACAAAGTCAAACACGATAGTGTTAGCCACAGAAAATAGGCTCATCTCAAGTGGTGTAGGGCAAACCTCAAGGGTTGATGCCTTAAAGCAAGCATTGGAGAAAGCGGCGGCGTTTGGATTTGACCTTAACGGTGCAGTAATGGCGAGCGACGCCTTTTTTCCCTTCCCAGATTGCGTGGAGATTGCTCACAAAGCAGGGATTAGGGCTGTCTTACAGCCAGGAGGATCCATCAAGGACCAGGATTCTATAGATTATTGCGACAAAAATAATTTAGCGATGGTGTTCACAGGAGTGAGGCACTTTAAGCACTAAAATAGAAGATCTAAGGTCGTAGTACAATAACCTAAAATATTCTATATTTAGAACAAAATTGTTTATTTCAGATTAATACCTAAAATGTTAAGACAAGCGTACTCTTGTCTTTCTTATCGATTAACCAGACAGCATAAATAAAACACACAAATGGGTTTATTTGATTTTTTCACGAGTGACATTGCCATCGACTTGGGCACGGCAAATACATTGATAATTCACAAGGATAAGATAGTTGTGGATGAGCCGTCGATCATAGCCTTGGATAAAATGACGGGTAAGGTGAGAGCAATCGGTCGGGAAGCAATGCAAATGCATGAAAAAACTCATGAAAATATAAAAACGATTAGACCACTGAAAGATGGCGTGATTGCAGATTTCCATGCTGCAGAACACATGATTCGTGGAATGATCAAAATGATCGATAGCGGCAAACGGTTTTTTGGAACCACATCCCATCGGATGGTTATTTGTATCCCATCGGGTATTACTGAAGTTGAAAAAAGAGCGGTACGAGATAGTGCAGAGCATGCTGGAGCTAAAGAGGTATATATGATCCATGAGCCAATAGCTGCCGCAATTGGGTTGGGCATAGACATAGAGCAACCGGTTGGATCTATGATTGTAGACATCGGCGGTGGAACTACCGAAATTGCTGTAATTGCATTATCTGGTATCGTGTGTGAGCAATCCATTAGAATTGCGGGGGACGTCTTTAACAAAGACATCTTGGATTATATGAGACGTCAGCACAATCTTTTGATTGGAGAGAGATCTGCTGAGAGAGTAAAAATTGAAGTCGGATCAGCGCTCACAGAATTGGATAACCCACCAGAAGATTATGAAATCAGAGGTCGAGATTTAATGACGGGTATACCTAAGATTATAAAGGTAACTTATTCTGAGATTGCCTTTGCCTTGGACAAATCGGTCTCGAAGATTGAAGAAGCAGTATTAAAGGCTTTAGAAATTTCTCCCCCAGAACTTTCTGCAGATATTTACGACAATGGTATTCACCTTACAGGAGGAGGCGCCTTGCTCAGAGGGCTCGACAAAAGGCTGGCTTTGAAGACTAAATTGCCAATACATGTTGCGGAGGATCCATTAAGAGCAGTAGTAAGAGGAACTGGAATGGCTATCAAAGACCTTGCAAGATATAAAGCAGTACTTATGACCTAACATTTGAATGCAAAGGCTATTTCAATTTTTTTACCAATACCGGGCATTTCTGTATTTCATTTTTCTTGAAGTTGCGTGCTTCTGGCTGATTATTAAAAATAATAATTACCAGGCGTCTGCGTATTTCAATACATCAAATTACTATGCTGGCCAGCTGCTGGTAGCAACCAATGAAGTTAAATATTACTTTACATTAAAAAAGGTCAACACCGAACTGGCCGAAGAAAATTCAAGACTCAGAGCCCGGCTGATCGCTGAACAGAGAAAAAAATCGCTTGTTATTCCTAACAAGTCAGACTTTCTAAGAATCAACCAATATTCATTTATTCCGGCTAAAGTTATCAATAATTCCACTTCAAGGTTTAGTAATTATCTGACATTGAATAAAGGTTTGGCAGATGGAATAAGACCTGGAATGGGTGTCATTTCCCCAAAGGGGGTCGTTGGTAAAGTTAAAAATTGTTCTGAGCATTTTTCGGTTGTAATCTCCCTTCTACACGACAAGTGGAGTATCTCCTCTAAAATAAGAAGGGGAAATGTGGATGGGATTACCAAATGGGACGGTGGCAACCCTGGCTACGCTGACCTTTTGTATGTTGGTAGACATCACAAATTAAAGCTTCGTGATAGCGTCGTTACATCTGGCTATGGAACAATTTTTCCTGAGGGAATAATGGTAGGACGGGTCAAGGAATTCGAAGTAGACAAAGGGGAACCATTCTACAAAGTTAGAGTGCTGCTGGCTACCGATTTTACTGCACTTTCATATGTTTATGTAATAGAAAATAAATTGAAGCCTGAGCGGGATTCATTGAAAGTGGTTTCAAATACTGGAGTAGAAAATGAAGAGTAGGAATATAGTTTTGCTAGTAGTCTATTTTTTGATCTTTCTGGGATCCCAGATCCTTATTTTTAGAAACGTTGTACTATTCAATTTCGCTTTTTGCTTTATCTATGTAGGATTTATTCTCTTAATCCCCTTAGAAGTACCTATTTTGCTGCTTCTATCGTTGGCTTTTTTCTTTGGCCTTTCAATTGATCTTTTTTATGACACAATGGGAATTCATGCGGCGTCAACTGTGTTGATCGCTTATATGCGTTCTTATATCATTAACTTTCTTACACCGCGAGGGGGATATGATGCCTCTACAGAGATATCTATTCCGGCATTAGGGTTCCAATGGTTTGTCGTTTACGCCATCGTAATGATATTTATCCATCACCTGTTTTTGTTCCTTATCGAATCATGGGGTCTAGGTGTGTTTTTTAGAATGATCGGAAAGACCATTATGAGTACCTTGTTTACACTATTCGTTTTTATTTTATTCCAATATTTATTCTATCCTTCAAAAAAGCTGAACTAATTTAGGCTAAAACCAGCATGTTTACCGAAAGAAAGAATGTCATCCAACTTATATTCATTTTAGTAGCCACTGTCTTTGTAACTAGATTATTTTATATCCAGGTTATTGATAGTAGTTACAAATTCGAAGCGCAAAATAATGTCATGCGCAGGATAGTGCAATATCCCTATAGAGGGCTGATTTATGACCGTAATGGTAAATTACTAGTATTTAATACCCCTGTATTTGATCTAATGGTTATTTCCAAGGAGATGAACATTAAGGACACTGCGACCTTTTGCGAACACCTCGGCATGACGGTGGACGAATTTAAAGCCACCTTTAAGAAAATAAGATCTGCGAGAGAATACTCCCCGGTGAAACCAATTGCTTTTATGAAGCAGTTATCCATTACCGATTACGCTAAAATTCAAGATTTTCTTGTCGATTATAAAGGGTTTTATATCCAAGCAAGAACGATTCGATCTTACCCAAACAAGACAATGGCCAATGCACTTGGGTATATTGGGGAGATTAGTAAAAAGACTTTAGAATCGCAGGAAGAAAAATATTACTCCCAAGGAGATTACATAGGAATCAGCGGCATCGAGGCAAAGTATGAAAAAGAGCTTCGGGGAAGAAGAGGTTCCAAGTACAAGATGGTAAATGTAAGGGGCGTTGAAAAGGGTTCATTTAAAAACGGACTTTATGATACTATCTCAATTCCCGGCCAAAATCTAACCACTACCATTGATCTCGACCTACAGATGTATGGCGAAAAATTGATGGAAAATAAGATAGGCAGTGTGGTAGCTATCGAACCTTCAACAGGCGAAATTCTTGCCATAATTTCAAGTCCATCTTATGATCCAAACTTGCTGGCTGGCAGGAATTTTTCTTTAAATTTCAACGCCTTACAAAAGGACAGTCTCAAGCCGCTGTTTAATAGACCTTTGATGGCGATGTACCCTCCAGGATCTATTTTTAAATTGCCTCAAGCTTTAGTTGCAATGGAGATGGGGGTGCTTAAAGCCACTACAAGATTCCCCTGCAATGGGGCAATTGCGATGGGTGT
>DASVUU010000114.1:0-3562 GCA_036386935.1 Cytophagaceae bacterium
ATGGCAGATGCGGGGTATATAATCAGGGACCTATGTGCTATTTACTTTCTAACATTTGCAGTTGTATAATGGGTGACGTTTTTGCTTGCTCTATGTGTCTGAAATTACCGTAGAAATCTTGCTTATTGTGACAGAACAAACGCTTGAACATCCATGCTTGGTGTATTATGAGTAATCAAATTTAAGGTATATATCCTCATGGCACCAGTGCTTTCAGTTTGATAAAAAACGCAGTAAAATTAGGGAAGGTATATATGATAAATATGCGCACCGGTAACCATATTGGGTTGTTTGCTTAATAAATAAAACATGAACTATTCTAGAACAGCAGTAAAAAAGACATGGGCAATTATATCAATTGTATTGGCAGTCTTTGCACTTCTTGCTGCTAACTATTCTAAATCCCTTGAAGACTTTATTATTTTAGTTAAGCCTGATGATATTAAAACAACCTACGGAAGTATTTTTAATTACTCGATAAAACTTTTTTTAGGCTTGCTATTTATAATTATTTGGTGCCTTCAATATATCGTTTTCTTGTGGATTTATGAATGGAATACTCTGAGCCTTAAACAACATAAAATCTCTTCAGTAACCTCGGATTTACTCTCAACAAAAGAACTTAATTCTATTACGATTTTTGGCTACTCAATATCTTTCGCAGAAGAATTAAGATTTGAAATAGCAAAGGCTGGGAAAAGAAATCTTAAAGTAACATTAATCGTTCCCTCAGAAGATTACATTACAGACACATTATGTGATGACCAGACAAAGGCTTCAAGAACTTCAGAACTTAGCGCAAGAATAGAGCAGTGGAAGAAATTGGAAACTAATGAATGTATTTCCACCGTTGTCGTAAAAAATGTAAAAAGTGTACCTGTTGAAAATGGATTTTTAGTCAACGATGAAGTACTTTACATAGACTACTATATATGGTCTAGAGTCGGTGAACACTACAAGCTTAATAAGAAGCCTAAAAATGACCGAGGTTTTTTGAAGGTTAAATCTAAGAACCATGATCTATTTAATTATATCAAATATCAGCTTGAAACGAAATGAATAGTACTGAGGTAATATATGATATAGTGAAAAAACTGAATCTATACCAATACAATTTTGGTCTTGTTTCTCATAAAGCTAGACTAAACTGGAGACAGGAACACCCCTCCTTCTATGATAAAATTGAAAACGTTAATTCGGGTGTTCAGTTTGACAAAGATAAATTATTACCTTTTAAAGGAGAGAAATTTGCTGATTCAAAATTTATAGAGCAATTTATTAATGCTGAAGAACCTCTTCTATCGGTTGCATCTATTATAACAAACCAAAATGGGAGAGTATTTCATATTCCCATGATGAATCTTCATTTTGATTACCCACTTTCACCGGATATATTAAGGCTTACCTTGAATAAGATAATTGAAAATGAATATTTTCTACTTAAAACGGATAGGTATTACCATGTTTATGGAAGTAAGCTACTTAATGTAGAAGAATGGAAATTGTGGAATTTGAAATTCTTGATGGTTGATAGTTTAGTCAGTCCAAGATATATTGGACACTCTATGGAAAGAGGTTATAATCTACTTCGCATTAACTCAACGGCCAAAATAAAAGAGATTGTTCCTTATACTTTTTCGGAAATTCACAAAGAACTAAAGAATGTCGAACTTTTTGCAATTGTCAAACATGGAATTCAAAGGGGAAAAGGCGGTGAAATGTATTTTCGTCATTTTTTTGAAGTAGAAAAAATATCAAAGAACATTATTGAAAATTTGGATTGTTGTTTTAATGACGAGGAAAAAAATAATATTTCAATGGCTTCAATTCTTCATGATACTATTGAAGACACAGAAGTGGACTATGAAGATATTAAAGAACTGACAAACAATGAAGTTGCGGATTTAGTTAAAAACTTAACTAACGATAAACGAATTCCAAAAGCTTTAAGAGAAAAAGAATATTTGAAAACAATTTCCGAATCTAATTTAAATGTACAAATAATAAAGCTAGCGGATATTCTTTCAAACCTTAGGGAAATAGCAGGATCGGGAGATTTTGATCGAAGGACAGAATTTTGTGAGAAGTGCTTATTGTTTCTTAACAGTCTTAAAAATGAACTAAAAGAGTTAGAAGTTTATGAAGAAGCCATAAAACTCATTAACGAAATAGTTAAGCACAACAATGGTTAAACTTCATCAAAAGATAATTTATACTTGGAGTTATGTTCAAATTAGATTTAACACGACCCCACTATCTTTTGTCTTTTGACTACGGCTCCCAAGTGATGTCTAGTGTCTCTGACACGGGCTATGAATTAATTTTCTAAGGTATATTTATTTTTAACTATGGCAGATGGAGGATATAAATTACAAAATGGTTGCTATCCACTTTACTTGGCAGTAGGCAGATTAGAATTAGCTATATATTGTATTCGTATGAGTGTGTTTAGGAATTTTGCTGCCGCGCAGAGTTCGAAGTCCGGCCTAATTGCTTAACCGCTTCTAGCTTTGATCATCATTTTCAGCCGCCTCCTTAGAGAAGGTCTCTAAATTCATTACCTAGTTTTGGTAACAACTTTAATTTCCTAATTATGCATATCACACAAACCAAAAATTATCTGGATGATCTTATAGGAATCATTTCACATTGGAATTATGTAATAGTAATACCAACTATCTGTCTCGGAATGGAGGATTATTTACTCTACTTTCATAGGAAAAGTATTCTGTTCATTGGTAGTGTAGACTTTAATTTGGGATCAATCTTACAAAGTCTACCCAATGTCATTTTGATAGGCTTGTCTATTGTCTTAACACAATACATCTTATGGATCATCATCTTATTGACACGCCTTTATAAGTTCTTCATACCAGAAAAGGTGTATGGGGCTAGAGAGGAATTTTCGAAAAATGAATTACTAAACTATGCGATTCATAACAATAATTCCAACGCCCTATCAATTTGGAATGTTTTGGAGAGCAAGTCTCATTCAAAAATAATCAATCGAAGGTTGTCGTTTTTCTTGTTCTTTTTTCTATCGGCGAACGGTTTACTAGGGTGGCTTTATAATATTAAATCAATCTTCCTGAGTACTATAACTGAGTTTCCACTTATGTCCCTATTAGTACTCTTTCCTGTAATAATAATCTTAATTAGAGTAAGTTTAATAGAACACTTTGAGGATGCGGACGATAAAACTAACGTTAAATATCCTCCTAATTACAGGCCATATGATGTGTTTAACCCAAACAAAAATATTTAGAGTGAGGATTTCTATAAGTAGAATTAGGTGACCGTAATGTTTTCCCGGGGGGGCTTCATATGTTAATAGTTTAGTTTGCAATGCTCCTGATCAATGAGCTACTATTGGTTACCCCAGAGTTACAAAGTCCCATCTCGTTAGCCAACGTGTAGTAAGGGGGTTAATAGCTGTCTTATCTTTTGTTTTATATCCGAATCATAAATTTAATCTAAGCAAAAATACATTTTAGATCGTTAGATTGCTTCTCGCTTCTAAGGCGTTTCATTTACTTAACTCACGTAACATATTTTTAGGAAA
>DASVUU010000115.1:0-4386 GCA_036386935.1 Cytophagaceae bacterium
CTATCTGCTTATAGAAATTCTATCTACCAGGTACTTATAAGCTTGAACTAGGCAATATTAAAGTTTAATGCCAATCGATAAAGATTGTATTTACAGGACCATTAGGTCGGCTTAGTGACAAGTCTCGTAATGAGTTTTGCCTACCTAATACGCTGCTGGTATACCATAAAAAATCGATGCCTTCGCCATCGCTTTGAAAGCTTTAATTTAAAGCTCTACCTTACAACCATCAATTTTTTACTTGATACTACCTCTCCATCTATCAAAAGAGAATAAAAATATAAGCCAGGAGTATATTCACTTACATCTGTTCTATGTGCTTGCGCTTCAGACGGGCTAACGTTCAATTCTCCAACCTTTCCATCTGTTGCGCTATATATCATTATCTTAGCGTCGGTCGCATTGGCAGGAACTCTAACAAAGAAACTTACTAAATCTTTTGCAGGATTGGGGCTTAATTCACTTAAGTAATCTGCCAATGCGTCCCTATCAAGCGTTCCTCCAGCTTCTTCTCGGCCATTGCCGTTGGCATAGCCCCTAGTAGAGCATGCTGAAGCTACACTAGCTGGACTTAAAATAACAGCACCTGACGTAGCTGGACTAACTTCATTCGTGCCGTAAAAGTATATAAAGGGTGCATTGCCTGCTAAGTTTACAAGAGGAGTAGCTATATCGATAAATCTATTCCCTGCGGGGTTCCCTGCACTACCTTGATTATTTAGGAGCCTATCAGTCTCGACTACTATACCTTGCAATCCCGGCATTCTGGCTGGATTAGCAAACCTATTGCAAAAAATATTGGCATTTCCTTGGCGAGGATCGTCAATAAGCTGCCTAATTACGACGCCTCTTTTATTAGCGTTAATAATGTTATTATAGACATCTAACCCCGCCCCCATAGAGTTTCTAATTATTAACCCTATCCCTACACCTAAATAGCTTAATGTATTCTGATATACCTTATTTGATGATGATAGCATGCCGTCACTTATATTTATACCCGTCAGCATTTCTTGAGGATTGGGTTCATCGGCCGAAATTGAATTATCATAAATAATAACCGAGGAACCATCAATCTCTATACCGGTAGGAGAAGTCAAATTTGCTTGAGACGAAATAAATTGCTTTGTAGGCAATACAATACTGTTACTATATATTGTACCGCCGTATAAGGTTGGTGTCTTTATAAAACTTCTATAAACGTTGGTAGCGCTATTACCTGAGGCAACCAAATTACCTGATGAGGCGGGGCTATATATACCATAAAGTAGATTGTCAAAGGTTGAATTGGTAACCGTCAAGGTAGAAGATCCGCTATAACAGATTGCACCATTCCCTAAGTAGCGATCGCCCGAAAAACTTCCATTTGGATAGGCTGTCGAATACATCGATTTTAAGTAAAAGGGATCGACCTTAAAGGAGGAATTAGATACCGAACAAGATGCACAGTTAGAAAATTGATTTGATTCAATACAGTTTGCAAAGACATTCAGGAAATCAGTATTATCAATACCATAATAAATAGGCAAGTTAGGAACCGAGGAGTTGGTAAAGCTTAAAGCACTTTTACAATTACTGATCTCACTTCTTTTAATGATAGTTCCAGTTGAAGTTTTACTTGCTGTTGTGTAAACTTTCCCGTTGCCGGTTAGCTCAACTCCGTTCCATACCGCAGCACAAGACGAGGTAAGAGTCGCTCCTTCTAAATTTACAATCCCATCGGCGCCAACTTTAACTCCAGTATTATTTTTAAAATAGAAGGCAGTATTTGGCGAAAAATTATACGTACCAGCATTGAACTCTAAGTCTCCGTTGACTATGTAAGCACCTGAGAAGGTTGCCCCACCAGAAAATGCAGTTGCTTTGCCGGTGGCTCCTATAACCTTCCTCAATACATTTCCACAACAAGATGAGGACTGTACTGGCACATTCACATTAGTTGTTATCTCACATCCTACAGCATAGGTTACTTTAGCGAAATAGGTGCCTGCCGTCGCCCCGGTAGCATTAGTTAAAGATGGGTTTTGCAGTGTCGAGGTAAATCCATTTGGGCCCGTCCAAGAATAAGCAAGTCCGCCACCTGAGGCGGTCAAGTTCAAAGTGGTACCCAAACATACTTTACTAGCCGTCGCAACTGGAGGTACAGCAATGAAGCTTCCAGATTCAAGAAAAATTCCGGAATCATAAGTCGGATCCCCAGCATCTGCGATGGCTATTTGCATAGAATATAATTGCCCGGGAGTTACTGCAATCTCTGCAACCATCGGTATTGTCAATCCATCATATTGAACTGTTCTTGAGGCGCTATTTGACACATTTTCTTTGAAAAATTCACAATTGGTGCAGGGACCCGTAGGTACTGTCGAGCCGTCAGCTAAACCATTATTTACATTATTAACGTTTACTGGAAGGCTCGTTCCTGGAACCAAAGCAATATTTCGGTTGATGTAGTTTAATCCATCATTCCCTTTACTTGTGATAAAAAATCCCAAAACGTCATCAAAAGATCCATTCACATATTCATTATAGTCATCTGAGCCAAAAACAAATCTCACCCGAATATGATCCGTGCAAGGGATAAAGTCAAAAGTTAGTCCACTTCCATCGAAGAGTGCTTTCTGCGGGCCCAAAGACTTCAAAGCTGGATTATCTATTTCCGTAAAGCTCCATTGACCCTTTGAGCTGCTTTTGGCAGCAGCCGATGAACTCTCGCCTGTTGTCAATATTATACCTGAATTTAAACCCAAATTAGAAGACACTCCATTAAAACTACCTGATGATAATGGATTTCCCTCAAAGGATATATTGCTTACTGTAATTCCTTGCCCAACTAAACTTGCAATCAATTGCTGTGGGGTTTTGGTATTATCAACGGTTAATTGCCCAAACAATACGCCTGCCTTAAAACCTACGCATATGGATAGAATAATATATTTAAAGATGTTTTTCATAGACTTTCATTGAAATTGCGAATTGCACTTTAAGGGAGTTTGCTGGTGCCTTTAAAATTCTAAGGTTGGAGTTATAATCTTGTAATTAGATCCGTTTTAATGGATCACTTAGGAATAGAAGAAGCTGGTAGAGATGTATACTTTTTCAAATATACATGGCCGCTTTAAAATTCGCAAATAATGTTACTTATACGCGAGCCCGCAAATATTGGATAAAAAATATAAATAAACTGATAAGCCCTGGGCTTTTAAAGCACTAACGTTAGATGGGTTCGCTTAGAACCTTCTGTGAAACCTATGACTTCTAATTCGCTGGATAAGCAAAACTTTAGCAAAAAAAAAGCGATGCCAAAGGCATCGCTTTTTTCCCTAATATTAAAGCTAGGTTTATATAACCTCAGGTTGCACTACTGGTGCTGGCTTGAATAATAAATCCTCATTCTTGCTACCCAAATCCAATACAATCGGAACGGCTATGAAGATGGAAGAATAACTACCAAATATAACCCCGATTAACATTGCTACAGAGAATCCTCTTAAGGTCTCTCCTCCAAATACACAAAGAATCAAAACCACGATTAATACAGTTGTCGCAGTAATGATCGTTCTGCTGAATGTATGATTAATTGAGTTATTCAATACTGTAGGAAGATCAAGTTTAGTATTCTCAGAGGAGAACTCTCTAACTCTGTCAAATACAACCACGGTATCATTGATCGAGTAACCGATAATTGTCAAGATAGCTGCCACAAACACTTGGTCGATCTCAAAATTAATTCCGAAGAATCTCAAGATTCCAAATATTGCAATCACCATCAATGAATCATGGAACAATGCTACTACGCCTCCAAGACTATATTGCCATTTCTTAAATCTTATCAATACATAAACGAATATACCTATCAAGGCAATAATTAATGACTTCCACGAAGCGCTTCGAATATCATCTGCCACAGTCGCTCCTACCTTGGTAGAACTCTGCACCTCAAACTTACCTGCATTTAATTGTGTCAATCCGTTTACTAATGTTGCCTGTACTTTTTCATCACCTTCCGAAGACTCGTCATCTATCAGGTAACTGGTAGTAATTTTTAATTTATCACTACTTCCAAAAGTCTTTACTTCCGTACTTGCATCTTTGAAATCATCGGCCAAGGCTGTTCTGACATCTGACGACACCATAGCTTTGTCAAACTGCACTACATAAGAACGTCCACCTTTAAAGTCAACGCCGTAGTTCAATCCACCTTGTATTATGATAGAAATTATACCTAATACTATAACGGCACCCGAGAACATATAGGCAAGTTTTCTTTTACCTATGATATCAAAGTTTATGTTCCTGAATAGGTTCTTTGAAAATAGGGTAGAGAAGCTGACATCATCTGCAGTCTTATTTTTAGTAATGTATAGTATGATCACCTTACTGATGTAA
>DASVUU010000116.1:0-6967 GCA_036386935.1 Cytophagaceae bacterium
CTTTACCATGGTAGAATTAAAGCTCTTGCTGATGGTGCAAGAGAAGGTGGCCTTAAATTTTAATTAGATATGTCTCAAGTAAATATTAGATCAGTAAAAGCTAGCGAAATCGACCTTAAAGAAAAGGTTGTTGCGATACAAAGAGTTG
Source organism: Cytophagaceae bacterium (assembly GCA_036386935.1). Taxonomy (GTDB): domain Bacteria; phylum Bacteroidota; class Bacteroidia; order Cytophagales; family Cytophagaceae; genus DASVUU01. The sequence continues at coordinate 149 of DASVUU010000116.1, forward strand.
CTAAGGTTGTAAAAGGAGGTAGAAGATTTAGCTTTTCTGCAATTGTTGTAGTAGGTGACGGTCATGGTGTCGTTGGATATGGACTAGGTAAAGCAAATGAGGTAACAGATGCCATTACTAAAGGTATAGATGACGCTAAAAAGAATCTTATAAAGGTGCCGGTTCTTAAGGGAACAGTTCCTCACGCAATCGAAGGTAAATTCAGCGGAGGCTTCGTTTTGCTTAAGCCAGCTGCAGCAGGTACTGGTGTTATAGCTGGTGGTGCAATGCGTGCTGTGTTAGAGAGTGCTGGAGTGAAGGACGTACTAGCTAAATCGAAAGGATCGTCAAATCCACACAATGTTGTAAAAGCCACTTTTGATGCCTTGTTGAAAATGAGAGCTCCTCATACAGTAGCGCATCAGAGAGGGGTTTCTTTGTCTAAAGTTTTTAATGGTTAATATAATGTCTAAAGTTAAAATCACACAAGTTAGAAGTACCATTGATAGACCTAATGATCAAAAGCTTACAATTAAAGCTTTGGGTTTAGGTAAGATTGACAAAGCTGTTGAAGTGGAGTTTACTCCTCAGATCCAAGGGATGGTAAAGAAAGTTAATCATTTAGTAGTCGTTACAGCATTATAATTTTTGAATTAAATGAAATTAGAATCAATAAGACCTGCAAAAGGCGCTGTTAAAAACAGAAAGAGAATAGGTCGAGGTACTGGTTCAGGCAGAGGCGGGACTTCAACCCGTGGTCATAAAGGAGCTAAGTCTAGATCAGGATATAAAAGAAAGTCTGGATTTGAAGGTGGGCAAATGCCACTACAAAGACGAGTGCCTAAGTTTGGTTTTAAAAATCCAGGTAGAATAGAGTACAAAGCTCTTAACCTTGATATTTTAGATGCGCTGGCCATTAAAACTAAATTGACAACGATCGATTTATCTGTGTTATTGGAGAATGGATTGATGTCAAAGAATGACAGAATCAAAGTATTGGGAAGAGGAGAGTTAAAATCTAAAGTAGAAGTGACTGTTCACGCATTTTCTTCTGCTGCCACCAAAGCCATTGAAACAGCTGGCGGAAAAGCTACCGTTCTTTAATGAAAAAGTTTATAGAAACAGTCAGGAATATATTTTCCATAGAGGATTTAAGAATTAGAATTCTAAATACTCTTGGATTCCTTATTATATTCCGTTTAGGGTCCTTTGTTGTGCTACCTGGCGTAGATCCTGCTACCATAGATAGCGCAAGTCCACAGAATAACATATTGGGCTTATTAGATACACTTGTTGGAGGTGCATTTAGTAACGTTTCTATTTTCGCATTGGGGATAATGCCTTATATTTCTGCCTCCATCGTTCTGCAATTATTAACCTTCGCGGTTCCCTATTTTCAGAAATTACAGAAGGAAGGGGAGTCGGGTAGGAAGAAGATTAATCAATACACCAGAATCCTTACAATATTTATTTGCGGTTTCCAATCAATTGGGTATTTAGCTGCTTCAGTAAAACCTGAAATGTTAATTCCTGGGATGGATACTGCGTTTTTCAATGTAGCGCGAGTGTTGATATTGATCTCTGGAACCATGTTTTGTATGTGGATTGGAGAAAAGATTACAGACAAAGGGATTGGTAATGGGATAAGTATGTTGATCATGGTAGGTATCATTTCTCGATTTCCTCATGCAATCTTTATCGAAGGCTATACAAAGGGTATGAAAGGTGCATTGCCTTTCGTCTTAGAATTAGTAGCTCTCTTTTTTGTAGTGGCTGGAGTAGTTATGTTAACACAAGCTACTAGGAAGATCCCGGTTCAGTATGCTAAACAGGTCGTCGGAAATAAAGTATATGGCGGGCAGCGACAGTATATTCCTTTGAAGATAATAGCTGCGGGAGTTATGCCAATAATCTTTGCTCAATCGATAATGTTCTTACCGGCGATGCTAGCTTCATTGTTTTCTGAGACAAGCGATCTTGCTTCAAGCATAGGTGCTACCTTCTCTGATTTCACATCTTGGCAGTACAATTTGACCTTTGCGATATTGATTATCTTATTCACCTTTTTCTATACTGCATTATCAGTTAATCCTAAGCAGATATCTGATGATATGAAAAGGAACGGCGGATTTGTTCCTGGAGTAAAACCTGGAGATCAGACGAGCGAGTTTATTGACGGAATATTGTCTAGAATTACATTGCCGGGTTCAATCTTTCTTGCTACAGTTGCAATTTTACCTGCGATTGCGAACATGGCCGGTATTACTCGAGAGTTTGCATATTTCTACGGAGGCACTTCGCTTTTAATTACAGTCGGCGTTGTTTTGGATACATTACAACAAATAGAAAGCTATTTGCTAATGCGTCACTATGAAGGGATGATGAAGTCTGGTAGGATTAAAGGAAGGTCTCAAGATGTTGCGATTGCTTCATAATATGCATGATTTTTTATAAGACGAGCGAAGAAATTGATTTAATAAAGGTTAGTGGCGTCCTGCTTGGAAGAGCACACGGCGAAATCTCTAAGCTTATTAGACCGGGAGTTCAAACTTCAGTGCTTGATAAAAGGGCAGAAGAATTTATAAAAGATCACGGTGGTTATCCATCATTTAAGGGGTTTAGCGATTTTCCATATTCCCTTTGCATTTCTGTAAATGAAAATGTTGTTCATGGAATGCCAAGTAATTACACTCTGTTAGAAGGGGACATCGTCTCTATTGATTGTGGTGTTTTGTTAAACGGATTTCATAGTGACAGTGCATACACTTATCCAGTTGGCGAAGTTGCCGCTGATGTTAAAGAATTATTGAGAGTGACTAAAGAGTCGCTTTATGTTGGTATTGAGGAGACTATTGCAGGCAACAGAATAGGTGATATAGGTTGGGCAATCCAAAATCATGTTGAAAAGGCCGGTTTTTCTGTTGTAAGGGAACTTGTTGGACATGGAATTGGTAAAGGATTGCATGAAGGGCCAGAGGTTCCGAATTATGGAAAAAGGGGGAAGGGTCTTAAGCTTCTAGAAGGATTAGTGATTGCAATTGAGCCCATGGTAAATCTAGGCAAAAAAAATATTATTCAGGAAAAAGACGGTTGGACAATTAGAACTGCAGATAGAAGACCTTCCGCTCATTTTGAACATACTGTAGCAATAAGGAACGGTAAACCTGAAGTTTTAACAACATTTAAACACATAGAAGATTTAGTAAGCATCTAATGGCGAAACAATCATCAATCGAACAAGATGGTACTATAGTAGAAGCATTGTCTAACGCAATGTTTAGAGTAGAGTTGGAAAATGGACATCAAGTTATTGCCCACATTTCCGGTAAAATGAGAATGAATTATATCAAAATTTTGCCTGGAGATCGAATTAAACTTGAAATGTCACCTTATGATTTAAGTAAAGGTCGAATAGTTTACAGATACAAATAATAGAAAGCGATGAAAGTAAAAACATCCATAAAAAAGCGTAGTGCTGACTGCAAGATTATCCGCAGAAATGGAAAACTTTATGTAATTAATAAAAAAAATCCTCGGTTTAAACAAAGACAAGGTTAATCATTATGGCTAGAATTGCAGGGGTTGATATCCCGGATAACAAAAGAGGAGAGATAGGTTTAACTTATATTTTCGGTATTGGAAGAAAGTCTGCACAGCAGATACTTACAAAAGCTGGTATCAGCTATGATAAAAAAGTGAATGCTTGGACGGAAGAAGAGTCTACTGCCATTAGAAACGTAATCTCTTCAGAATTTAAGGTTGAGGGTGTTTTGAAGTCAGAAGTTCAATTAAGCATTAAACGCTTGCTTGATATCGGATGCTATAGAGGTTTAAGACATAGAAAAGGACTTCCAGTGAGAGGACAAAGAACTAAGAATAACTGCCGTACCAGAAAAGGTAAGAGAAAGACAGTTGCTAACAAGAAAAAAGTTACTAAATAATAAGTAGTATTTAACATGGCACAACAACAAACAGGAGCTAAAAGAAAAGACAAAGCCAAGAAAAGGGTAGTAGCAGTTGAGGCTGTAGGTCATATCCATATTAGAGCTTCCTTTAATAATATAATCATCTCTATTACCAATCTGTCAGGACAAGTTATTTCTTGGGCTTCAGCTGGTAAGATGGGTTTTAAAGGATCTAAGAAGAACACTCCTTATGCAGCTCAGGTTGCAGCACAACAGTGTGCACAAACTGCTTATGATTTAGGTATGAGGAAGGCAGAGGTTTTTGTAAAGGGACCTGGATCAGGTAGAGAGTCTGCTATAAGGACACTACAAAATGCTGGAATTGAAATAACTTTAATTAAGGACGTTACTCCAATGCCTCACAACGGATGTAGACCTCCAAAAAGAAGAAGAGTTTAATTACTCCTTATCAACTTATATTTACAACAACTAATATTAGAACTTAAATTATAGTTCTAAGCTGAAATTAATAACTAATATGGCACGTTATACTGGTCCTAAAACAAAAATTGCAAGACGATACAATGAACCTATTTTTGGTGCGAGTAAAGCCTTGACTAAAAAGAACTACCCTCCTGGAATGCACGGAAGGGGTAGAAGGAAAAAACAATCTGAGTATGCAATTCAGCTTGCTGAAAAGCAAAAAGCTAAATATACTTATGGTGTTTTAGAGAAGCAATTTGCAAACATCTTTAGCAAAGCTGTAAGGAAGGAAGGAATAACGGGGGAAAACCTTTTAAAATTTCTTGAGTCGAGATTAGACAATGCTGTCTATAGATTAGGTATTGCACCTACTAGGAGAGCTGCTCGTCAATTGGTCTTGCACAAGCATATTGTAGTGAACGGTTCAGTCGTAAATATCCCGTCATATTCATTGTTGCCTGGTGATATGATTGCTGTACGTGAGAAGTCTAAATCTTTGGAATCTATTACCAACAGTTTAGGTGGAGTTGTGAAAAAATTCACATGGTTTGAGTGGGATTCTAAAGGTATGATTGGAAAGTTTATTACCTACCCGCAAAGAGATGAGATTCCTGAAAACATACAGGAACAATTAATTGTCGAGCTTTACTCTAAGTAATCTTTTACAATTATTATCTCTTTCATTATTATTAAATAAGTTAAATAAAAGATATGTCTATATTATCATTTCAAATTCCTGATAAGGTGGTTATGGAAAAAGCAGACGACTTTCATGGTCTGTTTGAATTTAAGCCGCTAGAAAAGGGATACGGTGTTACCATTGGTAACGCTTTAAGAAGAATTCTACTTTCTTCGTTAGAAGGATATGCTATCACAGGAATTAAAATTCCTGGAGTATTGCATGAGTTTTCTTCGATACCTGGTGTTGTGGAGGATGTTTCCGAATTGATCCTTAACCTTAAAATGGTAAGGTTTAAAAAGATTTCTGAGGTAAATGAAAATAAGATAGTTGTATCTATAAAGAAGCAAGAAGTATTTAAGGCTGGTGATATCACTAAATCCTCTTCTGCTTTTCAAATATTGAATCCTGATTTTGTTATATGTAACCTGGATTCTTCCATTACTTTAGATATTGAATTAACCGTTGAAAAGGGCCGTGGATATGTGCCTGCTGATGAGAGTAAAACTGGCGAACAAGTTTTTGGATTTATTCCGATTGATTCAATTTTTACTCCGATTAGAAATGTAAAATTCAGTGTTGAGAATACACGGGTTGAGCAAAAAACGGATTACGAGAAGTTGGTATTGGATATTGAGACTGATGGCTCGATACATCCGGAAGATGCATTAAAGGGAGCTGCCAATATTCTTATTAAACACTTTATGCTATTCTCTGATCAGACGATGACTTTCGAAGCTGTAAAAGCGGAAGAAGAAGAGACTGTTGACGAAGAGATGTTGCATATGCGTAAGCTATTAAAGACAAACCTTACAGACTTAGACCTGTCGGTTAGAGCATACAATTGCCTTAAAGCGGCTGATATCAAGACACTTGGTGATCTTGCGTCTTTAGATATTTCTGACATGATGAAGTTTAGAAATTTTGGTAAGAAGTCACTTGCAGAGCTTGAGCAGCTTATAATTGAAAAGAATCTTTCCTTTGGAATGGATTTGGCTAAGTATAAATTAGATGAAGATTAATTACAATGAGACACGGAAAGAAATTTAATCACCTTGGTAGAACTTCCCCTCACAGAAAAGCAATGTTATCTAACATGGCTTCTTCTCTGATCTTAAATAAGAGAATATCTACTACAGTAGCGAAAGCTAAAGAATTGAGAAAGTATGTCGAGCCTTTGCTAACAAGAGCTAAAGATGACTCTACTCACTCTAGAAGAACTGTATTTTCATATTTACAAAATAAAGATTCAGTAAACATATTATTTACAGAGGTTGCAGAGAAAATTGCAACTAGACCAGGTGGCTACACTAGGATTTTGAAAACTGGAAACAGACTTGGTGATAAGGCCGATATGTGCATTATCGAGCTTGTTGACTATAATGAAATCTATGGTAATGAGGCAGGGAAGTCTGATGCTAAGGCTAAAACTTCAACTCGTAGAGGTAGAAGAGGTGCTGGAACGTCATCAGCGGCTACAACCGCTCCTGTTGAAGCTCAATCAACTGAGGCAAAAGCTAAGGCTCCTAAGAAGCCTAAGGCAGAGGGTACTGATCAAGCTAAAACTACAGAAGTTGATCAACCAAAAACGGACGATACTGCATCTGCGGCTGATTCAGAACCAACAAAATAGTATTAAGAAATTTTACCTAAGAAAGAAGCTCCCAAAAGGAGCTTTTTTTGTTGCTTTCTAGTGTTTGAATTGTTTAGGGTTTCCCAGGTCCTTCTATGTAGCACAAATCGCCAGAAAGGGAACTATAAGACAATCCAGAT
>DASVUU010000117.1:0-3812 GCA_036386935.1 Cytophagaceae bacterium
GTGGAAATCAAATGGCTTTTGAAGTGATTTTTAATCGGTATTGGAAAAGGCTCTATACCTATGCATTTAAAATTTACAAAGAAGAAGAAATCTGTGAGGATATTGTGCAAGAGATTTTTATAAATTTTTGGAAAAATGCATCAACATCTATAATTCTCAATTTAGAAGCTTACCTCTTCAGGGCAGTTAAATATAAGATATCCAATTATATCCGGGATATTAAGTTTGAGCAGGAACACCTTGATGGATTGGAAGGTATTGCTGTTCCCTGTAAAACGGTTGATGATATAGAATATAAAGAATTTGAAAAAAATCTGATAAATAAGGTGCAAAAGTTGTCGCCTAAATGCAGAGAAGTTTTTATACTCAGTCGCTTTGAGAACTATTCCAATTCAGAAATTGCCAAACAGATGGAGCTCTCTATCCATACTGTAGAAAAGCACATTAGTAATGCCTTAAAAGAACTTCGTTCTCATCTTAATGTATACCAATTGCCGATGATTATCATCGCTACGTTTCTTTAATGTTATGGATTCTTGCTCTTTTTAAGAAAAGATTAAGCTTAAAATTTCCACTACTTGTTTGCTTCAAAAAATGTGACTTATAGTCAAAACCAATCATTTTGAAGAAAGAAGAATTTATAATCTTAGCAAAAAAATATAATGAAAATCTATGTACACCAAGCGAAAAACGAGCCGTTGAAGCATTTTTCAATTATATGCAGGATCAAAAAAATCCGATTCTAACAGATGAAAAAGGCAAAATAATATTAGATAAAATAAATGCCCATATAAAGACTCGAAAATTGGTATTGCGTAATAGAAATATACTTAGGGCGGCAGTCATTTTAATAATCGCTTTAGGCTTAGGAATCGGTATCAATTCCTTTAACAAAACAATTCTTGAAATCACAGCCATAGCGGCTAAGGGGGAGAAAAGAGAAATAGTGTTGAGCGATGGAAGTATCGTGGTGCTAAATTCCAACAGCAGTATTACCTATCCTGAAAACTTTGGTGACACAAGAAACGTGAAATTATCTGGAGAGGCTTATTTTAAAGTACACCACAACCCGCAAAAGCCGTTTATAGTTGCTGTACACGGCGTCAGCGTAAAAGTGCTGGGAACCTCCTTCAATATAGAATCATACGATCATCGAGAGACCAAAGTAAGCGTGCTTGCAGGCAAGGTAGAAGTAAGTTCTCCTTCGGGTAAAAAAGTACAGCTTATCAAAAATCAGCAGGCATCCTTAAAAGAAGATTCTGATTTTAGCCTGTTGAAAGAAAACAGCCGTGATGGCATCGCCTGGACTGAGAACATTATCATCTTAAAGAATACTACTCTCGCTGAGACGGCAAAAATTATAGAAAACTGGTATAACGTTCAAATAGACTTTGAAGACAAATCGCTTGAAGAGCTAACAATTTCTGGAAAATTTAAAGAAGAAAAGCTTGAAAATGTACTGGAGAGCATTGCCTTCCTGAAGCAAGTAAAAATAATTTATATAACTAAAAACAAAATACTTATAAGAAGAAACTCCTAAGATGATAACATAAAAAAACCCGGATCTGGTTGCAACAGAAACGGGCCTTAAAAAATAATAGACTACAAAATTTATAGCCAATAGAAATGGATACGAAACTACAAAATTTTTTGAATCGCTTATTAAAGAAGAAACACCTTTTTATGGCCGTTGCTTTTTTTATGATGGCGAATGCTGTATCGGCAGCAGAAAAGCCACTTGAGGAAACAATAATTTCCCTCACTCTTAAAGATGCTTCTATTACAGAAGTTTTTAGTGCCATAGAGCAGAAGACCAAATTCACTTTCGTTTTTGACGAGAAAATATCAAAAGCTTCGCAACGAATATCAATTATTGCCCAAAACGAAAGTGTAAACAGTATTTTGGGCAAGATTACAGCAAAAACGGGATTCGTGTTTAAAAGACTGAACAATACCATCAGCGTGACTACATCAAGGCTACAGCGTGCTGTTCGGGGAAAAGTTACAGATGAATATGGCCTGCCTTTACCTGGAGGAAAGGTTATGGAAAAGAATACTTCCAATGCAACAACAACAGATATGGACGGAAATTTTAGTATCGTGGTATCAAACCCTTCTGCGGTGCTTGTTATTTCCTATGTCGGTTTTGAATCTAAAGAAGTTATCGCTAATAGTCCACAGCCTTTAACTATCATACTCAAATCAAGTACTAATGAGCTTAACGAAGTAGTGGTAACAGCACTTGGTATAAAGAGAGAACAAAAACGCCTTGGGTTTGCACAGCAGACTATCAAATCAGAAAATTTATCCCAGACTACGCCCAACAACTGGTCATCTGGGCTGAAAGGAAAAGTGGCGGGGCTTACCATTACTTCTGCAGGTTCGGGGCCGCTTAACTCACAGCAGATTATTTTGAGAGGGGATAAGTCTCTAAATGAAAATGGAAATCATGCGCTTATTGTGGTAGACGGAGTACCAATGAGGTCAGCAATGACCATATCTGGTTCTGAAACTGCCTATATGGGGCCGGATTCTCCAATTGATTATGGTAACGGAATATCGGATATCAATCTTGAAGATATAGAAAGCGTTACGGTGTTGAAAGGACCAGGATCAACAGCGCTTTATGGTAGCCGTGCTGCCAATGGAGCCTTGATCATTACGACAAAATCAGGCAAAAAGAATCAGGGCCTGGGTGTAACCTTCAATTCCGGGGCTACATTTGATGTAATCCAGAGATGGCCGGACTATCAATATAAATATGGGCAAGGAGCTGGAAATTCATTTGATGCTCAGGGAAATCCTTATTATTCTTATGGTAACTCTGCGGATGGGACAAGTACAAGCGGCACCAGCAGTGCTTGGGGACCTGCTTTTAACGGGCAGTATTTTTATCAGTATGATCCCGTCTTGCAAGGACAATCTGCTGAAAGAACCTTATGGCAGCCCTATAAAGACAGTCGTAAAGCCTTTTGGCGCACGGGGATGACTTTAAACAACAATATAGCAATCCAGGGTGGGAATGAAAAAGGTTCCATGCGTGCTTCTTTCGGCCATCAAAAAAACGAATGGATCATGCCCAATACCGGTTTTGAAAGAGTTACCGCAGCAGTGAATGCCAGTCATCAGGTATCAGAAAAAATAAAACTGAGCACTTCGGTGAACTATAATCAAAGAACCAGCGACAATCTGCCGTCAACAGGATATAACAACGGGTCTATCGCTTATTTTATGATTTTCCAGCAGCCGAATATTAATTTAGACTGGTACAGGCCCATTTGGGAAAAGGGTAAGGAAAACATAGAACAGCTGCATCCTTTTAGTTCTTTTATAGACAATCCCTATTTAATTGCTTATGAGGCAACCAATCCATTAGAAAGTCAACAAATAATAGGGAATCTTACTGCAAATATTCAGTTGGCGCCAAACCTGGACCTGATGTTGCGTACTGCCATAAATACATCTACCCAAAAAAGGGAGCAGCGCAGGCCTTACAGTATCAATAGGTTTGCAAAAGGTTTCTTCAACAGACAGGATGTTTCCACCCAGGAAATAAATACTGATTTTTTATTGTCTTATAAAAAAGATATAAGCGAAAATTTTTCACTGAATGCTTCTGCAGGAGGAAATGCGCTTACCGAGAAATACAGGAGGCTTGAAGCTTCGGTAGAAGGGCTTGTAGTACCCGACGTTTACATGCTGTCTAATGGAGCAAACTCTCCAGAAGTTTGGACTGGTGACAGGAATAGAAAAATAAACAGCTTGTACGGATTGGTTTCCCTATCCTATAAAGACATCATGTTTTTAGATAT
>DASVUU010000118.1:0-9148 GCA_036386935.1 Cytophagaceae bacterium
GATTTCAGATCGGTTTAATATCTTAAAGCTTAATAATTCAGTTTAACCAAGGTTGACAGTCGTTGGGAAAAAAGCATCAACGCGGTAACGATTGCTTAATTCTTTGATTTTTTAAAAGTGAGCAGTGCGGGCGGGCAGAAAACTTGCTAAAGCGTAATTTAAATTCTCTAAATATTCGAGTAATACAGCGCAAGTCCTGTAAGAGTCAATAGTCGCCAGGAAAGCAGACATTAATCCAATTCGTGCTTCTGTAATTAAAAATTAGCAAGCTAGGCTGCCTTAATTAATATCATTAATACTTCCTCTTACCGATTGTAGAATGCCTTTCCTGAAAGAAAAGCATAAGAATTGTGGCAAGGACGGTGGCAGAAAAAGCTAGCTACTAAAGGCAAGCCTTTGAAGCCCACCTTTAGTCATTTATGTCGATTTGATTTCTAAAAGCTACTTTTCGAAGTTAGGCTAATATGGTTACAACTAATTATTCCTAAATCTAAAATCTTTGTCGTCGCCTTCTTCATCGTCATCGCCCTTATCCATGCTGAACATACTCCCCATCAAATCTTTGAATTGAATGGTACTGTCTACTCTTTGTTTGCTTATCTGAGAGAATTCGGCTAGCCCGTGCAAAGCAAATTCCATGTAAAGCAGTTGCTCTTCTTTCGAAAGCTTTGGCAAGGATGCTTTAACTAGGTCTTTTAGCTTAGGAACACTGTTCAAAGCCTTTTCATAATCCTGGGAAGACATTGCTTGATGTATTTCAACAGACTTTCCTTCATTGAACCAGTTTACCATCTCCTGGTAAGGATTAGACTGCTTTTTCTTTTTAATTTTCTCTGGATTTGGAAATAGTTTTTCGAACTCTTTGCGAATCGTTTTGCCGATCAGGAAATAGGCCACATTGGAGATACCTTCCAATTCTCCTTCGTACACCAACTCTACTTTACCGGTAATTGATGGAATAATTCCAAAAAGATCGTTGATGCGGGAAATGGTTTGCTTCTCAGAATTAATAAGCATCCTTCGCTCAGCGATGCTGTGCAAGTTCTCATATGCAGATATCGTAAGCCGGGCAGAGACACCACTTTTTTGGTCAATATATTCACTCGCTCGTGCTTCAAATGCAATCAACTCAATCAAATCTTTGATTAATTCAGGCACAATCACACCAGCTTTTTGACTTTCGCTAAGTTTTGCTTCTTGCTGAGTAATGGCTCTTGAGATTTCAACAGACTTAGGATAGTGCGTAAGTATTTGACTGTCGATCCTGTCTTTTAAAGGTGTTACAATTGACCCTCTATTGGTATAGTCTTCAGGGTTCGCAGTAAATACAAATTGTATGTCTAAAGGAAGTCTTAATTTAAATCCTCTTATTTGAATGTCTCCTTCTTGTAGTATATTGAATAGAGCCACTTGGATTCTCGCTTGTAAGTCAGGCAATTCGTTGATCACAAATATGCTTCTGTGAGACCGTGGAATTAATCCATAATGGATCACTCGCTCATCTGCATAAGTAAGCTTCAATGCTGCCGCTTTTATAGGATCTACGTCACCGATCAAATCTGATACCGAAACATCTGGGGTTGCAAGCTTCTCTGTATATCGCTGCGAACGGTGGATCCAGTCAATCGGAGTCGCATCGCCTCTGTCATTTATAACGTCTTTGGCAAATCTTGACAAGGGATGGAAAGGATCGTCATTTAATTCTGAAAAGGCTACGGCTGGGATGTATTCGTCCAAAAGATTGGTCATCAATCTGGCAAGCCTCGTTTTCGCTTGCCCTCGCAGGCCTAGGAATATAATGTTATGCCTAGAAAGAATAGCGGTCTCCATCTGAGGAATAACAGTCTCTTCATACCCTCGAATTTCTTCAAAAAGATCTTTCTTGTTCTTAATAGCTTCAATGAGATTATCTCTCATTTCATTTTTTACAGTTTTGGATACATAGCCTGCAGCCTTCAATTGACCCAGTGTTTTTATTTCCGAAAAATTCTTTATCATATTGATTAAGTTCTAAGCGATGATTTATTCCTAATAGAAAGTCAGCATTATCTCACCGTCTTTCTTCTGTTTTTAATATAGTCTTCAAAAATATATTCTCCTAGGCCGTTCAAAGAACTATAAAATGCTCTTCCTCCGTTGATTTCAGTAAACTCCTTTACAAACTTCTGTAGATAAGGATCATTTGCGATCATAAAAGTTGTGATGGGAATCTTCAACCTCTTGCATTGAGCCGCCATATTCAAGGTTTTGTTGACAACCTTTCTATCGAGTCCAAAACTGTTTTTGTAATATTTGGTACCCTCTTTTAAACAGGTAGGCTTCCCATCAGTAATCATGAATATCTGCTTATTGGGGGTTTTTCGCCTCCTCAGCGTATCCATGGCAAGCTCAAGTCCAGCATAGGTGTTTGTATGATAAGGACCAACTTGAAGATAAGGAAGATCTTTGACCTCAATAGGCCAGGCATCATTTCCAAACACAATGATGTCTAAAGTGTCTTTTGGATATTTTGTTTTGATGAGCTCGGCCAGGGCCATTGCCACCTTTTTAGCGGGAGTAATCCTATCTTCCCCATATAAAATCATGGAATGGGAAATGTCTATCATTAGTACAGTAGAACTGTTTGACTTATGCTCTTTCTCCTGTATTTGAAGATCGTCTTGTGTCAACCTAAACTCTTCTATTCCATGGTTGACCTGTGCATTGTGAATTGAGTCTGTAATGTTTATCGAATCAAGTGTATCTCCGAATTGAAAAGGCCTGATGTCTGCACTTGATTCATCGCCTATCCCAGTTTTGGAGGTTTTGTGATTCCCGGTAGGGGTTTTCTTAAGCTTCCCAAAAATCTCGTCAAGTGAATTCTTTCTGATGGTTTGTTCTGACTTAGAGGTCAAGTCAAAGTTTCCTTTTGCTTCATTCTCCTTCAAATAACCCTGGGCTTTCAAATCCTCAATAAAATTTCCCATCCCATAGTCATCATTGGTAATGTTGTATTGGCGGTCTAATTGGTTCAGCCAATCCAATGCTTCTGTCACATCCCCAGAGGTATAGTTGATTAACTGAAAAAATAATTTTGACAATTTATCAAAAGTGGTTCCATTCTCGGGTTGAGAAATATATTTAGTAAATCTAATATTTGCCATTTGCGGTCACCAGATGAAAGACAAAAGTTACAACAACTAAGTCTATTTATAAGTTTTGATTCGGATTTTATTATAAACAACTCATTATTGGAGATATTCGGATAAGGCTCGATTTTATTCCTTGTTTGACTCTTCAAAAAAAGAGAACAAGGTTTAAGATTTTAATAATTTAATACTATTTTTGTGATAGCTTGGCAGTAATGATTGAACAGCTAAATTGATCATTGATTGCAACTATTTAATTATGAACTCATTTCAACTGCTTCTTTTCCCAGCTTTTTCTGACCTCCTGAGGCCCGAAATAATTATTGTCTGTGTTGAGTAAGTGACTTGATTATAAAAAAGAAAAGCCATTCTCAACTCAGGGAATGGCTTTTTGCTGATTATCACAACCAAAGAATAGTAAAATTTTATGGCCGACAAAGTTTATATTTTTGACACCACCTTAAGGGATGGAGAGCAGGTACCAGGATGCCAATTGAACACTGAAGAAAAAATCAAGGTAGCAATTGCACTGGAAGAACTCGGTGTAGATGTCATTGAGGCTGGTTTCCCTATCTCAAGTCCTGGTGATTTTAACTCTGTGGTAGAAATTTCGAAAGCAGTAAGAGAGCCAATAGTTTGTGCACTCACTCGAGCTAAAGAAATGGACATAGACAGTGCAGTTGGCGCGCTTCAATATGCAAAAAGGAAAAGGATACATACTGGTATTGGAAGTTCGGATGTACATATCGAGCATAAACTTAGGTCTACGCGGGAAAAGGTGTTAGAACAAGGTGTTGCGGCTGTAAAATATGCTAAAAGGTATGTAGAGGACATAGAATTTTTCTGCGAAGACGCAGGTCGCGCAGACATACACTTTCTTACTAAAATGGTAGAAGCGGTTATTGCTGCCGGCGCTACTGTAGTAAATATCCCTGACACCACGGGATATACCCTTCCTTGGCAGTTTGGGGAACGAATAAAACACTTGATGGAAAACGTGAAGAACGTAGATCGGGCAATTATTTCTGCCCATTGCCACAACGACTTAGGCCTTGCAACAGCCAATGCGATTGCAGCTGTTGCTAACGGCGCTAGACAAGTAGAATGTACCATCAACGGAATTGGAGAAAGGGCAGGAAATACTTCATTAGAAGAGGTAGCGATGATCATTAAAAGTCACCAATCATTAAACGTAGAGACGGGCATAAACACTAAAATGCTCTATCCGGTAAGTCAATTGGTGCAACGATTAATGAGGATGCCTGTGCAGGCAAACAAAGCAATTGTTGGTAAAAACGCTTTTGCACATTCTTCTGGAATACATCAAGATGGATTTTTGAAACACCGTGAAAACTATGAAATCATAGATCCTGCTGATGTCGGTGCGGATGCCTCTTCAATTGTTTTGACAGCAAGAAGCGGAAGAGCAGCCTTGTCCCATAGAATCGGACATTTGGGTTACCACTTAAGCAAAGACGACTTGGATTCTTTTTACCATAGCTTTTTGGAAATGGCTGACAAAAGGAAGCAGATCGAGGACGAAGATTTGATGGAACTTTTGAAAGGTAAATAGTCCTTTTAAGGCATCTGTCTGAAAATATATTAATTCTTATTTTAAATAATATTAATGAATACCCCAAAAACACTTTTTGAGAAAATCTGGGACGCACACGTGGTCGCAAAAATTGAAGGAGGCCCGGATGTTTTGTATGTAGACAAGCACTTGATTCATGAGGTAACAAGCCCACAGGCTTTCGCAGGATTGGAGAAGAGAGGTATTTCTATATTCCGAAAAGAAAGAATACTTGCGACAGCGGACCATAACGTTCCTACAAAAGATCAACACCTACCAATTGCGGAGCCCCTCTCACGGTTTCAAGTTGATAAGCTAACAGAAAATTGCAATAAGTTTGGGGTCGAGCTTTACGGTTTAAATCACCCCTTCCAAGGTATTGTTCATGTAATCGGACCCGAGTTAGGAATAACTCTTCCAGGAATGACAATTGTGTGCGGAGACAGTCATACTTCTACTCATGGTGCTTTTGGATCTATTTGCTTTGGAATTGGAACCAGTGAAGTGGAACAGGTAATGGCTACTCAATGCCTCATGCAGTCTTGCCCTAAGACGATGAAGATAGAAGTCAATGGAACGCTTTCGAAAGGAGTTCTTTCTAAAGACATTATTCTTTACATAATTTCTAAGATATCCGCCGCAGGTGGAACTGGTTATTTTGTGGAGTTTGCAGGATCTGCTATTCAATCACTTTCAATGGAAGCAAGAATGACTATTTGCAATATGAGCATTGAAATGGGTGCAAAAGGAGGTTTTATTGCTCCAGACCAAACTACTTTTGACTATATCAAAGGGAAAGAGTTTGCTCCTAAAGGTGCTAAGTTGGACCAAGCGATCGAATATTGGAAAACTCTATATTCTGAAGAAGGCGCTCAATTCGACAAGGTATATACCTACGATGCAGCAGACATCGGTCCAATGATTACTTATGGAACAAACCCAGGAATGGGAATTAGAATTACCGACAACATTCCTTCTTTAACAGACATCACTGAAGAAAGCAACAAGGCTTCGTTCAGCAAGTCATTAGAATATATGGGATTGAACCCAGGCGCATCATTGCTTGGAAAGAAAATCAACTATGTTTTCATAGGCAGTTGCACGAATTCAAGGATCGAAGATTTGAGGTTGGTTGCTGACTTTGTGAAAGGCAAGAGAAAGGCTGACAACATCAACGCCTTGGTAATTCCTGGTTCGATGCAAGTGAGAAAACAGGCAATAGCTGAAGGACTTGACAAAATTTTTCACGACGCTGGCTTTGAATTAAGAGAGCCAGGCTGCTCTGCCTGTCTAGGGATGAATGAAGACAAAGTTCCAAAAGGCGAATATTGCATCTCAACTTCTAATAGAAACTTTGAAGGTCGTCAGGGCCCCGGCGCTAGAACATTGCTTGCAAGCCCGCTGACAGCTGCTGCAGCTGCAATAAAAGGAGAAATAGCTGACATCAGAGAATACAATTAATCTAAAGGAGCTACCTAACCGGTAGCTCTTTCACTCACTTAATATCGTTTTTAAATGGACAAGTTTACCACCATTAAATCCCCTATCGTACCACTTCCTATTGACGATGTGGATACAGACCAAATCATTCCTGCTAGATTTTTAAAGGCTACAACCCGTGATGGGTTTGGAGACAATCTTTTCCGCGATTGGAGATATGATGAAAATAATCAACCAAAGAAAGATTTCATCTTAAACAGCGACGAATACAAAACTGCTAAGATACTGGTAACAGGAAAAAACTTTGGTTCTGGTTCAAGCAGGGAACACGCGGCTTGGGCGATCTATGACTTTGGATTTAAAGTAGTAATATCTAGTTTCTTTGCTGACATTTTCAAGAATAATGCATTGAACAATGGATTGCTACCAGTGCAAGTATCTCATGATTTTCTACAAGTACTTTTCAATGAGTCTGCCAAGGATAAAAACACGGAAGTTGAGGTAAACCTAGTCACCCAAACGGTCACAATCCCTTCGGTCGGTTTATCCGAACCTTTTGAGATTAACTCCTACAAGAAGACTTGCATGATCAAGGGCTATGACGACATAGACTATCTTTTGAGCATGAAGGACAAGATTGAAGACTATGAAAAAAGGAGCAAGTATTTAAACATCATTGCTTAGATGGACTTGGCAGTCATATCGGAAAAGATTAAGGGTTATTTTGAAGATAAGCCCATTAAAAAGGTCTTTATTTTTGGCTCTTATTCTCGCAATGAGCAGACTCCCAAATCCGATATTGACATTTTGATTTCAATGGACATGCCTGTCGGGCTTTTCAAGCTAGCTCAATACAGCTTAGACCTTGAGAGTCTACTTGGAATAAAAGTAGATCTAGGCACTGAAGGCGGTGTTTCTCAGGAAGCTTGGCCATACATCGAGAAGGATATGAAACTGGTCTATGAGCGATAGATCAGATGACATCCGCAGACTCATACATATTATCAAAATCCTCATTAATATATTAAAAAATGATTAAAAACATAGCAGTTTTAAAAGGTGACGGAATTGGCCCGGAAGTAACGGACCAAGCAATAAAAGTTCTAAATGCAGTGGCTGAAGTATTCGGTCACACATTTAATTATCAAGAAGGTCTTGTTGGAGCAGCAGCGATTGATGCGACTGGAAACCCTTACCCAGACGAGACGCACAGAATTTGTGAAACCTCCGAGGCCGTACTTTTTGGAGCAATAGGTCATCCCAAATATGACAATGATCCTAACGCTACTGTACGTCCTGAGCAAGGATTGTTGGCAATGAGAAAGAAACTTGGTTTGTATGCCAACATCAGACCAATCAATACCTACAAAGTATTGGCAGCTTCTTCACCTTTGCGTGCTGACTTAGTTAACGATGTCGACTTTGTAGTTTTCAGAGAGCTAACGGGCGGAATTTATTTTGGTCAACCGCGCGGAAGGTCAGAAGACAGGTCAATGGCATACGATACTTGTACCTATACAAAAGAAGAGATACTTAGAGTAACCAAACTTGCCTTTGAAGCGGCCCGCAAAAGAAAAAAGAAATTGACTTTAGTTGACAAGGCCAATGTTTTAGCGACTTCTAGACTTTGGAGAGAGGTAGTAAAGGAATATGCTAATGAAAACCCAGATATAACGGTAGACTACATGTTTGTAGACAACGCCGCCATGAAGATCATTCAAAACCCACGTGACTTTGACGTAGTTCTTACTGAGAACATGTTTGGAGATATATTGACTGATGAAGCGTCTGTAATCACCGGATCTTTAGGCTTACTGCCATCCGCATCGGTGGGTGACAAGGCAGCGTTATATGAGCCTATTCATGGGTCTTACCCGCAAGCTGCAGGAAAAAATATTGCGAATCCTATGGGAGCGATACTATCCGCAGCAATGCTTCTAGATACTTCTTTTAATCTAACGGAAGAAAGCAAAGCCATTAGAAATGCAGTTGAAGAGGCGTTGAATACTGATTATGTTACGCAAGACATCAACGCAACAAAATATTACAGCACGACAGAAATTGGAGATAAAATAGCGTCTTTAGTGAAGGCTAAGAAGGCTTCACTAGTGGTTTAAATTTTAAGGTTGGGGACGCCCAGCCGCACATGCATTACGCCAGACCTGCACAAAGCGGGCCTGGCGTTTTTATAATCATCTATCTAAAAGTTTAGAATATTTTCCCCTACCCAAGCCTCCTGTTTAACAAGCAACTAGAGACTTCATTTCCAACTCTACTCCGTCACATATTTCTTGAAGGCGATCATATTGGGTATTATAGTCAAAACCTCCTTCCATCGTATCTAAGGCAGCTTCTATTGATTTCAAAAGATCCTGCAATTGACCTATTCCTATTATTTTACTGGTAGATTTCCACTGGTGAACAATACTGGAAACCGCCGCCCAATCTTCGATGTCAACTGAAATTTTATAATTATTAAGGAACAATCTGTTTTGCGCTATAATTTTAGAGCCCAGCTCTTCAATCAAGGACGCATCACCAAAGCCAATCTTCTTTAGATAGCTGATATCAATATATTTTAGCCGTTTTATTACCCAATTTTGTACAGCCTCAAAAATTTGTTCATCCGTGAAGGGCTTCGGCAAATGATCATTCATCCCAGAGGCTTTGCAGATGTCTATATCTTCTTTATAGACGTTCGCTGTTAAAGCGATGATAGGAACATCCTGATCCACCTTTCTTATATTTTTGGTAGCATCCAGCCCGCTCATTATAGGCATCTGAACATCCATTATTACCAAGTCATACTTGTTTTTATTGAACATGGTAACCGCTTCATGGCCATTGTTTGCGAATTCAAAAGTTGCGCCCAAGCTTTTTAAAACAATTCCAACCAAATCCTGATTGATGTGGTTGTCCTCTGCGATTAAAATATTGATCGGCCTGTCAAAATGTAATCTGTCTACATTCGGTTTTCTCTCTGTATACGACGGTTTAACCGTTACAT
>DASVUU010000119.1:0-5348 GCA_036386935.1 Cytophagaceae bacterium
TGTAGTGAACGATCTCAAGGGGGGCATAAAATATAGTTATTACGAAGGTACAGGGGAAGTTCTTCCTGATTTTGCCAAGATGCAGCCTTTAAAATCGGGAGTGCTTAAAAGGTTCGAGATCACACCGAAGCAAAAGGATGATATGTTTGCTTTCACTTACGAAGGATATTTAAAAGTACCTGAATCCGCGATCTACACCATATATTCAAGAACTGATGATGGCTGTAGGATAACGGTTGATGGAGAGGTTATCCATGAAGCTGACGGTCGACATGGCATGGAAGTATACAATGAGACCATAGGCTTGAAAGGGGGGTACCATACCATAAAATTAGAGTACAATGAAATAGATGGGGGCGAAGGAATGGACATTCAAATTGAAGGTGGTGGTATTCCAAAGCAGGTTATTGGAGAGGGGATGTTATTCTATAGATAAAATGTAAAAATATCAAACGTTCAGTTTACATAGCTAGCAATCCTTCAATCTCATTTTAAGTTTCAGCTGTAAAATATTTCTATATCTCCAAGAACAACCTTTGCAAATGCGCCCGGCAGTTCATGATATTTTATAGGGATGGTATTAGTCACGTGTCTTGTGATAAGGGCGAATGATTTAGTCTTTTTGGATATAAATCACACTAATTCATAATTTAATTCCTATAGTATCTACGAGTGGTAAAGACTATAGGAATTAAAAAATCTAAGGAAGGCTATAATAGAAACAATAGTCCTATTTTAAAATCTAAAACATGCGATTTCATTTTTTGGTCAATAGCATACACAGAGCTTGAATGGTCTTTGCTCCAATGTGTTTGGAAGGTCAGCAAAAACTCAAGGGCAATATTTTCGTTTAAAAAATAGTTTATTCCAGGTCCGAATTTAGCGTAGGTTGAATTAGTTGTCCATTTGTCCTCTGATCGTCCCCCAAAAGTATATTTGGAGGAACCAGTTCCCAGACCCGCTCCCCCTTCGCCAAAGACCCCCAACTTTTCATTAAGGAAATAATATCGCATAAATGGACCAGCCGTCAAGGAAAAATGTTTAGTACGTCCGTCATCTCGTTTATATACTGAATATTCGTTCCCTAAGTCAATACCTAAGTTGAATCTTTCGGTTAGAAAATATCCTAATCTAACCTGACTACTTATACGCCAAGTTTCGCTGTTAATAGCGCCAGGAGAGTTCATCTTATAACTGGCAAATCCAGGATTAATTAACCCTCCGAGTATAAATTTCCCTTTTCCTACTTGTGCGTGACTGTTGGTAAAAATGAACGATGATAGTGCAATAGATAAATAAAAAAGTTTTTTCATGAATTTTGTATGTTTTAGAGTTTGGATCTGGGATTGACACATATTGTGCCAAAGTTAAAACAGCTTATTATTGTTAAGCACTAAAACCACATCCACATCCGCTATTTTCAATAGTGAGGTAGCTGTTCGCCGATAGCACAGGAGAGGGAATTAATATCGATTTAGAATCGTATAGATCGTCTGAAAATTAATTTCGAATTTGATTTTGTCTACTTTGTAGATCGGGATGGGATTTTATTGAAATGGGAAAGTCCTAATTGTCGAAAATGTTAAAACGACCTGCCTTCCTTATGATGCGTATTAAATGTCAAACCAAATAGACAATTAGAGAATCCGAATGGAAAAGAAAGGTAGGCCAGACGCCGCAACAATCATCACGCATCATATAAATCCTCCTCAGAAGACTGTGGCCTTCCGCTTGGTAAACCTAAGGACTTACTTAGAAAGGCATGAACGGTTCCTTGACCACCGACATGGCTTTTTTGAGCTCATCTTCATCGTTGCTGGTAGCGGCATTCATACAATTGATTTCATTGAATACATTATCCAGCCGAATACACTATTTTTAATTAGCCCCGGACAGGTTCACAATTTTCAAAAAGGGATAATACAAGAGGGGTTTGTATTGATTTTTGACCGTGATTACTTTGCTCAACACCAAAGCGACAATGAAATGCTGATGCATGTTGTTGCGTGTGGGCTGCAAAGACCACAAATCTCCGTTGTAGGCGATGAAGTTATCCATATCTCTAATTGTAAGGACTTGATTGATGACGAGCTAAAGAAAGATACACCAGATTATGAAATTGTAAGGTCGGCACTAAAAATAATGCTGCTTAAGGCTCTCCACCTGGGGAAGCTGCAAATTGATAGGGCCATATCCAAGTACGCCCTTCATAAAAAGCAATATCTTGATTTTATGTCATTAATTGAATCACACCACACGCAGCGTCACGAGGTGGGCTTTTATGCCGCAAAATTGATGATCTCACCCAAGCAGCTGACTGTCATCACCCGGTCAGTCAGTGGAAAGACAGCCCTACAGACGATCCATGATAGGGTTTTGATTGAAGCAAAGCGGTTGTTGTACTACTCCGAATTAAGCGTGAAAGAAATTGCAGTAGCCTTGGGCTTTGACGATGCTTCGTATTTCAGTCGTTTCTTTGTTCAAAAAAGTGGTGTGACAGCAAAGGAGTTTCAAATGAACAATCCGAAAAGTACCTGATAAACTGACTTTTGTCCATTTATCCCCACGGCTATTAGTTCGACCTTTACATCGAACTAAAAAACGGCAACCGCCAAAAGCATATGGAACATTTGATTGAGAAAGCAGTGTGGGGCATTGATAAGTCGCACACTAGCATTAATTTCAGCATTTCACATTTTATGATTGCCCGAGTGAGTGGCCACTTCGGAGATTTTGAAGGAACATTGATTGGCAGCAATGATAGCTTCGAATCCGTTGATCTTACTATTCGAGCAGCCTCCATTAATACAAATGATGTCAATCGAGATAATCACCTCAAGACACCTGATTTTTTCGATGTCGCCCAGTTTCCAGACATTCGTTTTGTGAGCACCTCTTTAGAGAAAATATCCGACAATAGATATAGTATAAAAGGTTTACTCACTGTGAATGGAATTGAAAAGCCATTGACATTGGACGCTACCTATGCAGGTGCCTTCGAACACCCGGTATATAAGAAGATGATTGCTGTATTTGAGGTTAATGCCGAAATACCACGGTTGGATTTTAATATCGGGGCAAACTATCCAGGCGCCGCATTAGGTGAGGTGGTAAAGCTAAATTCGTCGATGGAGTTGGCGCTGCAATAGAAAGCTCTCGAAAGTAGAATTAGGAATCGTATGATCTTCTAGATCATTTGTTTTACCGAAAGTACTATTTGTTAGGTGAGGATTGATTAGGTCGTAATAACGGTGAAAAAAAATATTCTTCCAAAGGCTTATGTGAATTCATTGAGATTGGTTAAGGGTTTTGGTGCATAGATGTTAAAAATGACAAATAGCTGTAAAGTAGGTAAAAAAAAATCCAGTCATTCAATTGGTTCATGTAAGCCTTCATTGGAGATGGTACTCTCGTAATACTTTAAAATCTCCCTGGTAATGCCGAGGTGCCTGGATTGTGGAGAAGTCGCTTCTAGCAGAAGGCAATAGTGAAATGGAAAAATAGTTGTTGATACTACAAAATGTTAACAGAGCTATTTAACGGTTAATATTGGCGATCAATCAATTTTTGATTTTTATACACTGTGGGTATATTTATTCGCTAAATCACAATTTGGTTTCTTTTTCTTTCATTTCAGAAATCATTTTATAGGACATAAAGCCAAGTAAGAGAATAATGGCTGCAATAGCCAGCCAGATCCATGTGGTAGAACGAAAAAAGTCAGGTGCCTGCGCTGGATTCTTGATCATTGATGCTTCCTCGATCGGACCTAGTGATACATCAGGTAGGTTGGTAGGAATGCTATCACGAAAATATTCTAAGTCATATTGAGGAATCCCCACATCTTTGCTGCCAAATTTCAGTGTGAATTTCTCCTGGCTATCTAGATATACCAATAGCTTATGCGATAATTGAAGAGCCTTTACTTCGTTTACCATAACTGGACTGTTATCAAGATTTTCAATCACAAGGCAAAATGCCTTCATATAAAGGCCAGGAACCTTTATTTCATTGTGCTGATTTGATCGCAGAGTTATATTATCAATCGGGGTTAAGATCTCTTTCCCTTTCATTTGGCTTACGGAATAAAAGCTTGCCTCCCTTCGATAAATGTGAGGTCCCCTTATCTTAAATTTTAATTGATCAATCACAGCAAAGCTGGGAAAATTGATATACACATAGCTTCGTTTGTCGCTGCTATCTCTTTGCGTTATCTTGGGCATAGGAAGCGTTAGGTACTTTCCTTGTTCCTGCCAGTTATCGTAAAAACCTATTTTTTTGATATTTAAAGGTGGGTTTAAAGAATCGTCGATATCTAGCTTATAAAATGCATAGTCGCTCATAGGAAAATCGAGCATCTTTATTTCAGAAGTATTTGCACTATGATATATAGATTCGAGATCGAAATTGTCTTTAATGATATACCAGCTTACTGCGTCGTCGCTGCCACTTAATTTTGCTTTTTTTCTCACCTCTGCGTTCTTTATGACAAGTGCAAGGTTGTTGATTTTTGGCCTTTGTGGCGTGCTGAAAATAAGCCGAGTGCAACATTTATCTATGATTGTCTGCTCCTTTATTGGATATTCTCTAAATGACTCTCCAGTCGCCACTGCGGCTTCCGACATGAGCAAATAAGGAACTTCTTTACCCTTTGAATCATAGATACGGATGTCCTGAAATGATTCTTGGAGATGAGCCGCTATTGAAGGGCCAAGCAAAAGCTGGTAATATCCGTCCTTCGGTACAGGGCGCAATTGCGCGCTTGACTCAAACGTTTGCGCGTCACAAACGAAGGATAAGAGAAAACATAATTTCAAACAGACAACAAATTTCATAAAGTGGCAGTATTAATTTCGTCTTCAAAAACTAGTCTTTTTAATTTTTGATACATAAAGGAAATAATTAGCAACAAGACACCGAGGCAAATAAAAGCAGCAATCTTGCCACCTTCAGATATCCCTCTTAGGTCAACGATGAATAGTTTGAGTAGAATTAATAAAAATAATGAGAGCGCAATAATTCTCAACATTTTCAATTTCTTTCTCATGCCTATAACTATAAGGGTAAATGATAATAAACCCCACAGGATTGGAAATCCTATTTTGTGGTTTTGATTGAGGATGTGATATACATCACCACTAGGCCGGTAAGATAGCATCAAGACTGCATGATCTAATTCTGTACTTAGTACGAATATAAACAAGAAGGTCGCATACCAATAAAATCTATTGGTATGTTTGGACTTTAAGCCAAACAACGCAATGATTTTCTTAGTTGAAATCCAGAGAATTGCCAACACGAGAATGGATAAGATGTAGTGATAGCAATACCCTAAAAAGCTCGTGGAT
>DASVUU010000120.1:0-8398 GCA_036386935.1 Cytophagaceae bacterium
ATTATCGCGTCGGAGCGAAATGGATTTGGATATCGAACAGATGATGTTGGAAACTCCACAAGTTCAGCTAAACCGTTCGTAGTCGGAAACAACGGTGAAGTTATTGCTACCTTCAACAATGGAAATATTGAGTCAAATACCGACATTGATGTGTATGCCTTCACTACAGCTGGCGGGCGATCGAACCTTACGATTATTCCCGCCGTGCATAGCAATCTTCATGCGAAAGTAGAGATAAGAGACCAGTCTAATAATATCATTCAATCGTTTAAAGAGGACAGCATAGAGGTAACCAAAATCAACCTAAATCTAAATGCGGGAAATTATTATCTTTTTATTAGTGGAGAGGGCCATGGCGACCCAAGTACTGAAGGATACTCAGACTACGGCTCGTTAGGATTTTATTCTATTGCAGGTAGCATACCAGTGCAAAATAATTATAGAAATCCAGAAAATCCTTCCAACATAGCCAACGGACTTGACTATAAGTATTTCGAGGGTGAGTGGTCATATATTCCCAATTTTGCTGGGCTTACACCCATAAAATCGGGAGTTGAAAGCAATTTTTCTCTTGCTTCAAGGGCAAGAAATGACAACTTTGGTTATTCCTTCTCTGGATTCATAGATATACCAAACGATGGACAATATACCTTCTATACCAACTCAGACGATGGAAGTAAACTTTTTATAGGCTCGACCTTAGTTGTTGACAATGATGGATTACATTCTAACAGAGAAAAATCCGGAACTATTGGTCTTAAAGCTGGGAAACATGCAATCAAAGTTGAATTTTTTGAACGTGGCGGCGAGGAGGTATTAGGAGTTAAATTTTCGGGGCCGAATATTTCGAAGCGAGACATATCAAGTTCCCAATTGTATAGGATTCAAACACCAGTTTACAGAGATCCTGAAAATCCAAGCAACATCGTGAATGGAGTTGACTACAAATATTATGAAGGATATGAATGGACTGTAATTCCTAACTTCGGGTTGCTTGTAAGCAATAGTGAGGGAAGTAGTGATAATTTCTCCCTTAACTCAAGAAAAAGGGATGATAATTTCGGATATACCTTCAATGGATTTGTTGAGGTCCCAACTGATGGATGCTATACATTCTACACTAACTCAGATGACGGGAGTAAACTCTATATTGGATCTTCTCTGGTAGTTCGTAACGATAGTCTCCATCCCGCGCGCGAGACTTCCGGGAAGATTAACTTGAAGGCTGGGAAGCATGCGATAAAAGTGGAATTCTTTGAGCGCACAGGCGGCCAAGTTTTGGATGTTAAATACGAAGGACCTGGTATCTCTAAGCAGGTAAT
Organism: Cytophagaceae bacterium; assembly: GCA_036386935.1. Lineage (GTDB taxonomy): Bacteria > Bacteroidota > Bacteroidia > Cytophagales > Cytophagaceae > DASVUU01. The sequence continues at coordinate 1,323 of DASVUU010000120.1, forward strand.
TCCTTCTAATAAATTATTTAGAATTAATACGCCAACCTTAAGAGATCCTGAGAATCCACAATCTTTATCCGAGGGCCTCTCATATAGATATTTCGAAGGCACAGGATGGACTAGCGTACAAGATCTTACAGCACTGACGCCAATTAAATCAGGAGTGTCTAGCAACTTTTCTATAAGCTCGAGGAATAGGAACGACGATTTTGGTTTTGAATATTTGGGGTACGTAAATATTGAGTCAAGTGGGGTTTACAATTTCTTTACTAATTCTGATGATGGCAGCAAGCTATATATTGGGCAAACCCTCGTTGTTGACAATGATGGGCTACATGGAGATGCGCAAAGGTCTGGATCAATTGGATTGAAACCTGGAAAGCATGCGATAAAGGTCGTCTTTTTTGAAAGAACTGGTCAAGAGGTTCTAGAAGTAAGGTACGAAGGTCCAGGTGTTAGCAAACAAGTGATTCCAGATACCAGGTTGTTTAGAACGGTTAGTGGCGCAATCGCTTCTGTGTCCGATAGCCTTGAGTTCTATCCAAATCCAACCAAACAGTTCATCAATATAGAAATGGCAACTGGCGCAATAATAAGCAAAGTTGTGATATTTGACATGTTTGGAAATAAGGATATGGAAGTAAATGTTGATAAAGATTCATTAAAACTTGATGTGTCTGGCCTGCAGAGTGGGTTCTACACTGTGCAGATTGTTACCTCAGATCAGGTGTTTGTAAGACGCTTACAAATCGAATAATATACTTTTGTGATGAAAGTGAAAGGGTCAATTTATTGGCCCTTTTTCATTTCTAGGATTTTTGATTTATATCCCTTTGTTCAGCCGCAGCAAGAATACTCAATCTCACTAGAGTTAGATAGATTATCTACCGACTTGAATATGAAGCTATAAAGCAACCTATTACGCAAGTTGGTTCGGTTATTTAGAAACTTATCCGCTCTAAAATTTCCTAAACATTTCAGATTTTAGCTTGGTTATAGATAGAGTTTTACGAAACATTTCTTCAACTAGCCCTATTATTTAGATGGAAATCGAACAGCGTCTAATTGTACTCAAAGAGCAGGAAAAACAACTTAGAGGAAGGATAGAGAGCTTAAAACTAAAGAAATCTCAGTTACAAGAAAGAATCAGGAAGTTTAGTGGGGAGTATCAAAAATTCAATTAAGGTATTTAATTTTTCTATTTTCTAATTATCAAGAATGCTTAATTTTTTACTCGTATTTTTTTTTGTGTTTATTCAAATTACGCATGTGCTCGCTCAGCATCCTGCCGATACAAGTACCAATCACTTCTTACTGGCAAACAAATTAAGGGCGCTAAAATTCTATAAAAATACTCCAGAAGACACCAGCACAACCAAATATAGGAGGTGGGGTGGGATACAATTTTCCGGGTATGTCAGGTTCTATCTCCAGTACAGAAATCTTAAAGAGGCATATCAGGATATACCGGTAGCCCCGTCTGTAGCTCCAGGCGCCGCGCCCCCCATAGGTCCTTATAAGAATCTTTTTATTAACGGATATGAGATTTTTCAAAAGCAGGCAGCTGGGTATCAGGAACCGCTGGTATTCCTAAGGGCAGAGGGTAGGCCGACGTCTAAAACTTATTTTAAGGTGGAATATGCATTTGACCATCAGATGTCTGGTCTAATAAAAGATACCTCCACTCAGCCAATTACTGGCGTTAACACACCATATAACAGACGCGCATCTTTATACAGGAACCTGCAATTTACGGGGGAAACCTATACTCCCTATGGTACCTTTAAGATAATAGCAGGTGGAGGGGTAAATTGGTATAGGTTGAGCCCATTCACTTTATGGAGTTATGAGTACAATGATGATTTATTTGAAAGATACCCTTGGGAACCACAAGGAAGTCCATTTAAAAGGTACAACAGTTTTTATGCCACCCAAAATATAGCAAGGGATTCACGATGGGCATATTCTGGTACCCAGGGATTTATTATAGAAGCGAAGGAGATGCCTGGAAGGTTTGGTTTTAGCTTTCTCTATGGGAAAGCTGACAATGGCACTGTATTTCAGTCATACCGTACGCGAACCCCGAAAAATATGCTGGCAGGAAGGGTATATAAATGGACCGGAAACCACCGACTCGGAATAAATTATTTCAGCCAATTTGGGGCAGATAGTACAACAGCATTTTTCAAAACTAATCAAGATATTATTACGGGTGATGCTTCCCTTAATTTTCCTCATATTAAAATCTATTTTGAGGCCGGTGTTGGCCGATACCAAGACAGCGTAATATCAGGCAATGACTACCGGTTAGTTTATAAGCAAGAGCCAAGCACTAACAGAACCATAGAGGGTGTTAATTTTCCATTCAGGCCTTGCTTAAATCTGGAACTATCGTCTACGAAAGAACTTACTTTTATTCCCGTGTCGCTTCAGGCCTACTATATTGATAAAAGTGTTGTAAATCTCAACGGCGCGATGCTTAATGCTGCTAACAACAGAGCGTTGGCCTCGGTGTCCTACGTGAATACCCCGAATGATGTGACTACGCTGCAGGGTGTTCTTACTGATATTGGCCAAATGGCGAATAATAGGTGGGGTGTGAACCTTAGACATAGTGACACCTATGGCAAGCTAAAAATAATGGTTGCTACCGGTATCAGCCAGGAATTGGAAAATATTTTTGATACTATATCTTTTATGCATCGAGCCAACCAATTTACCCGTTCGAGATTTTCCTTTTTCCAAAGTGAAACAGGGCCCTACAGAAGATTAGTGAATGCTTACAGGAGGACTTTTGAAAAGGTTGCTATTACTGATTTTGGCTACGAGAACCAAGATTACAAAAAGGGATATAATACAATCGATTTGTCATTGAAATATAAATTGAGGGTTTTCAACCGAGATCTTATTCTTAGCAATTACAATACTTATAGCTCTATCCAAGATCGTTTAAAGCCGATTCCCTACTTCAACGACAAGGCATTTTTTAGAATATTTTATACGGAGCTGATGGCTTTCCTCGGGGTTACGAAGAAGGTATCGCTAGTCGGGTTTGTAAGTCATGAGAGAAATGTAGGGAACCGTTGGACTGAACAAGCGGATGAAAAGGGTGATCAGATATTTGGTCCAGACAATAGGTTGGCGCCATCATTAAATCGAAGGCCACTCAATCAAATAGGCTACGGGTATGGCGCCGGCGTCGACGTTAGCATCAACGAGCGAACGGGACTTTTCATAAGGCAAAGGTGGTTTTCCCACAAAGATTTACATTTCATTAGGGATAGATTTAGCGGTTATGAAACCTCCTTAGAATTAAAAATATTCTTTTAATAGAATTGAAAAAGATGATCAATATTAGAATAAAAAAAATAGTATATGCCAACGTTCTGATTATACTATTGCTTTTGACGAGCATCGTCTCGTACGGGCAGGTTGTGTATTTCAACGGGCTTGGTCGGGCAATTGTGACAAACGATATGTTAAAAGGTCCAGTGTTAGATAATGACGTGCTAACTCCACGCAAGGCTACAGGGGGGTATACGCTTTTCGATCTCGGGATCAATGCACAACCGGACTCCACAATTCGCGCTTCAGTCATATTGAGGGTTAGGAATGAATTTGGTGGCTTTTATGGCGATGGTGCAAGTTTGAGATTTAGGCAGCTGAGATTGGACGGAATAATAGCCAAAGCTATCAAATATGATATTGGTGATATTGATGTACAATTGTCTCCTTACACTGTATTTAATTTTGATGAATCTTATCACAAATATGAGGCAGGTATTTTTGCACAGCGAAGAAGTATTGTCCATTACGAGAATTTCAACTTTGGTAACAAATGGCGTGTGCAAGGTGTGCAGGGTGCGTCTGATTTGAAGTTTAAAAGCTTCATAGAAAACTTGCACATTAAAGCTTTTGCAAGCAGAATAAAGAATGCAGATTTCTTGACGTCAAGCTATCCAGATAGGTTGTTGATGGGCGGACGGCTTGAGGTGAAGCAAAGTCAATTTTTAAAAGTAGGCGGGAACTTTTCACGGACCGTGGACGTGGAGTTTGCTCCCAATCCTAATTTAACTTTCTTGAATTCTGATAATAAGGTTGGTACCGGGGATGCAAGGATCGATTTAGGGAACGAAACATTTTCTTTTTCGATCTTCGGAGAGGCTGGTGCTTCTGTGACCAGTCTTGATAGGAACTTTGATAATTTTTCTAGAAAAACCAACGGGTCTTTCTATGATGCGGGGCTATCGGCTGGCCATAAGCCACTTGGAATAAAGTCTTTTTTATCTTACAAATCTGTAAGCGAAAATTTTCATAGTCCAGCGGCGCAAACTCGTAGGATTTATGACCGTGGTGTCCCAAGCATTTTCCCTGACTACCGCCCTAACGGTAATCTCACAAGTAGAACTCCGAGCTTATTAGATAGGTATGGTGACGAAGAGTTGGTAAGGAATCAGCGATTGAGAAATGTAACCATTTTTGATACACTCATGGTATTTGATCCAAGGTTTAACAATATTTCTCCCTATGGAGCAGCTACGCCAAATAGGCAGGGCTTAAGTGTAGGTGCTGAATTTGGTGGAACGGAAAAACTCTTAAGTGCGGACGTAAAGGCTGATTTTTTGAAAGAATTAGCTGGAACCGATAGTACAGGTACAAGAAACTTTACGGGTATAAGCGGAGGCGTGTCATTGAATGTACATCAATTATTAGATTGGAACAAGTCGATTGTTTTTAGCATTGGCGGAAGAAATGAGCGCACGTCTAGAACAAGTGATACCTCACGAAGCATAGGCTTATCTTCTACATTGGCGGATATTGGGTTGACTGTAGAATTTATCAAGGATTTTGATCTCATGTTAGGAATGAAATTTCTTACTGCCGATGGCAACGAATATCTAACTGTGAGAAACCAATTCAATGGGGTAGATCTTGCAAGATCTAGGGCTTTTACCGTAAATCAAAATGAAAATGTAACGGCAGCGGGTCTGAGATATCGCTTTAGTAAGAATACCTATTTCACTGCTCAATATCACCACATGGTGGTTTCTAACAAGCTTGCTACCAATATAAATTATAGGTTGAACCAGGTCTTTCTCAATTATACAATGGTTTTTTAATCAACACATTGGCCACATATGAAAATGAAAGATACCATAGTATTAATTGCAGTCGGTCTAGCCATATGGGGATGCCAGGTACAGCAGCCTATATTGGATGACAGCGCCCAGATAGCCATCCCAGAGGGGAAGGAAAAAGGGCTTCCCGCGATGTCCTATAAGAATGGCAGCATAGAACGGTACCCGGAGGATTTTGAGTACTGGTCGTCAACGTCAGACGAATTGTTGCTCTCGAAACAATCTGATACACTAAAAGTATTTTCTAATTTTACGGGAGACCAATACAACTTCTTTTCGCGAAAAATACCTCCTTTAAATTTTAGTAGTTCATCTGTATTGAGGGTTAGGGCTAAAGCAGAAGGTGGATCCAGTCCAATTTTGAGAATTGCTTTAAGAGATTATAACGGTCTTTTAGCACATGAACCGGTCGCAGAGGCTAAGATATTAAATGATGGGAAGTATAAGGAATACTTTTTTGATTTCAGCAACAAGTGGCTTCAAACCTATCCTGATACAGCGAAGGTCGATTCAACGATGATTAACGAAATTTTATTTTTCTTAAATCCAGGTGAACCAGAGTACAGTGGTAAGCTATTTATTAAGGAGATACAAGTAGTCAATTATTCAAGGAATACAAAAGCGAAGCAAAGAGTCATAGACGATTTTGAAACCAGGAAACTGATGGGATGGTGGAACGGAGACAAAATAGCTCTTGATCTTTTAGAGGGCAATAAAAATCAAATGATCGTATCGGTTCAAGGGGCAGGACCAGGATTTGAAAATTTTGGCAAGGATTTTACCTCGAAGGACATCAGTAAATATCACATTATAAAAGTCAAGGCAAAGTCAGAAGGAGAAGGGGCGCCCGAGTTGCGGATAGACCTGAAAGATTCTCAAGGTAAAAGCACTAATATAGCTCCTGTCGCAAGTATCATAGGAGCAGAGGGGTATAAAGAATATTACTTTAATTATTCAGGAAAATATAAGCAGCAATGGCCTGAGGTGGCAGAGGTTGACTCAAGTTCGATTGTAGGTTTTACATGCTTTGTGAACGGCGGAAAGGCGCCCTATTCTGGAAAGATATTTATACAGTCGATTGAGCTTGTTACTGAAAAGATGGTAAGATTGAAAGAGGATCAGGAAGATGCCGAAGGGAAGGAAAAAGGCAGATAGAGCTTATCAGGTAATTATTATTGAGCTTGTTTGTTTTGATACAAACTAGCTATTTTCCGCTTGCGATAAACCGGATGGGAAGTATTTTTCTTACGTTGGTTAAATCTGTTTTATTTTTAGAAAATTTCCATCGTTTGTTAGTTAATTCTATAAACCTGAGGGCCTCTTCATCACACCCGTAGCCTAGACCTTTAGATATCCTGACGTTACTTACTGTGCCATCTTGATGGATCAAAAATTCTACAAATACTTACCATCAATTTTATTTTCGATAGCTGCATCGGGCATCCTGAGGTTCGCTGCAATGAAGGCTTCAAAGTTCCCTTTAAATTTGACCTGCGGCTGTTTTATCCTTGGTTTCTCGTTCGGCTCGTAGGCGTAACTAGGAATGAAAAATGCATCTAGGTCATTTTGTGCAATAGCGGTGGAAGACATTGACAGCATAAAAAGAAAAAATATAATATAGAGAGCATTTTTATTATGCATAGTGAGCCTGAAGGTTCTTAACATCAAATTTGGTGATAATAAGGTTAAGTTACGGAACATAATATTGACTGTAACGTAATCTCGATAAAAAACTAAAAAATGAAAAAGTCTAAATTATTTATACTAGTATTTTCGCTCCTGTTTGCGATTGCTTCACACCTCACAAATGCACAAACTGTCTATGTCACTGAGTCTGGTAAAAAGTACCATAAGAAAAACTGCTCTATTGCCAAAGAAGGCAAGAAAGGTTTAGAATTAGCTGCCGCCAAAAAGCAAGGATTTGAGGCATGTAAAGTTTGTTACACA
>DASVUU010000121.1:0-1613 GCA_036386935.1 Cytophagaceae bacterium
TGGTGAATTCAAATTTAGAAGTGGATGTAATAAATATTTGCACCCCGAATTTTGAACACGCTGCTCAGTCAATCAAAGCACTTCGCGCTGGCTACCACGTGGTGTGCGAAAAGCCGATGGCACTTTCAACGGCAGATTGTCAAGAAGTAATTGACGAAGCCAACCTAGGCAAGAAGAATATTTTTTGCGTGATGCAAAATAGGTATAGCCCCTCGGCACAATGGTTGAAAAATATAATAAATAATAAGCAGCTCGGCGCCATCAATTTGGTCCTGGTCAATTGTTTTTGGAATCGAGGGGCACAGTATTACAGCACTAGTCCTTGGAGAGGGAAGCGGAAGCTAGACGGCGGCACCTTATTTACACAATTCAGCCACTTTATAGATACTTTGTATTGGTTGTTTGGTGATCTATCCAACCTTCAAGCAAAGCTTAAAAATTTCAATCACCAATCAATGATTGAGTTCGAGGACACTGGTATAATTACATTTGATATTGAGTCAGGAGGAGCCGGATGTCTAAGCTACTCTACAAGTGCGTGGGATAAGAACTTTGAAAGCAGCATCATCATCATGGGCGAAAAGGGTAGTGTAAAAGTTGGCGGTCAATACATGAATAAGGTAGAGTATTGTCACATTTCGGATTATGCTTTGCCAGAAATGGAGGAGTGTCTACCACCTAATGATTATGGAACCTATAAAGGAAGTGCAGCCAATCATCACTTCGTTATTGAAAACGTGATAGATACTTTGAAGGGAAGAGGAAATGTAGATGTGAGGCCGGAGGAGGGAATGAAAGTTGTGGAAATCATAGAAAAAATCTATTCGGTTAACAAGGAAAAGACGCTGGACATAGTCGAGTTAGAATTGGATTCAAAAAAAACGGATCTAAATTACTTCAAGTAGGCAACCCGCTTTGCTTTTTTTATGTCAGAGGATAGTAGCAATTATAGAGAACCTTATATAGAACATCCAGGTCCCCTTCTGAGCATTATTACAGTTGTTTTCAACAGCGAAAAGTATATCGAGGGAACACTGAAAAGTGTAATATCTCAAACCTTTAAAAATTTCGAAATAGTTATTATTGACGGCGGGTCGACCGACCAAACCTTGGATATAATCTCTAGCTATAGAAGTAAGGTCCATTATCTGATTTCAGAACCCGATAATGGTATCTACGATGCAATGAATAAAGGGATCACTGTTGCTAAAGGGGAGTACTTACTGTTTCTAAATTCAGGCGATCAACTAAATAATGACAGGGTGCTAGAGGTTATTTTCTCTAGCTTGGGGGCAGAAGATGTTATTTACGGTGAAACTAACCTTATCGATGGTAATGGGCATGTTTTGGGTACGCGAACTGAGCTCACCACTCGCAAGTTGCCAAAAGCACTTACATGGAAGCATTTAAAGCGAGGAATGGTCGCATGTCATCAATCTTTTATTGTTAAAAAACGCATCGCTCCCTACTATCAATTAAAGTATAAGTGTAGTGCAGATATAGATTGGATGATAGAAGCTTTGAAAAGAGCGAAGCTCATCAAAAATATTCAGACACCGATTAGTAAATACCTGATTGGTGGATTCTCGGGTAGTAACATGACCAAATGTTGG
>DASVUU010000122.1:0-3691 GCA_036386935.1 Cytophagaceae bacterium
GAGACTGTGGGCTCTCCACTTCTATCCCTCACGCAAACACCTTGAACCAGTACTCTTCATGCCTCCAATGATTAGTCCTTTGCAACTATTTCATTTATTGCAGTAAATTTGGTTAAAAAATACAACATCACTTCAAATTAGCCTATCATTCCATTCACTATCTCTATTAACCAGCTATGGAAAAAAAAACATATAAGGTACTAGGACTTATGTCAGGCACATCGCTCGACGGTCTAGACATTGCACTTTGCAAGTTTACTTTTCTTGATCACCGCTGGCAATATTCGATTTTAGAAGCAGAAACCGTTTCTTATTCTCCAGAGGAAAAAGAAATACTATCCTCCCTCATGACCACCACGGCCGTCGAGCTCATTCATCAAGATCGTAGGTTTGGCTCCTATATGGGCCGAGAAGTAAATAAGTTTTTAAAAAAACATAACACGACAGTAGACTTTGTATCATCTCACGGCCACACAGTTTTTCATCAGCCAGAAAAAGGAATGACACTTCAGATAGGCCATGGTGCCGCATTGCACGGAGAAACTAGTATTCCAACGGTTTGCGACTTCAGATCTCTCGACGTAGCGCTTTCTGGTCAAGGAGCTCCGCTTGTCCCAATTGGAGATGAACTACTCTTTCCAGATCATACTTACTGTCTTAATCTTGGAGGAATTTCAAATATTTCCACAAAAAAAACGGGCAAAAGAACGGCCTATGACATTTGTCCAGTTAATCTTGTTCTAAACCTTCTTGCCAATAAAAAAGGACTATCCTATGATGCAGGAGGGGAGCTAGCGCGAGTTGGAAAATACAATCAAGAGCTCTTTGATGAACTCAACGGCTTAGATTTCTACCAAACAAAAGGGCCGAAGTCGCTAGGGAGAGAATGGATCGACACCGTGGTCTTTCCCCTTATCGAATCATATGCTCATAGTACAGAAGATAAGCTCCATACTTTTTGTCATCATATCGGTTACCAAATCTCCAGATCAATTGCGGATGCGGATAGCAATCACGACCTTTTCATAACAGGTGGTGGCGCATTCAATACCTTTCTTATCGAAGCCATACAAAATTATGTCCAAGTAAAAATCCTTATTCCGGAAAGTAAGATTGTGATGTTTAAAGAAGCCCTCATTTTCGCGTTCCTTGGAGTATTGAGGGTGAGAGGTGAGGTGAATTGCTTAAGCGCAGTTACTGGTTCCAAGCATGATAATGTAGGAGGGGCGATTTGGGGATTTATATAAAAAAAGCACAAGAGTAATCTACCCTTGTGCTCTTCATTTTACGCATCTCACCAATATTTAAAACATCATTGAAGGATAAATAGACTAAACGGTTAACTTATTGATCGTTTCTGGATGTAATAAGTTAGCCAACTCGAATTTATATATGTATCACTTCACCATATGCGGCTGCAGTCGCTTCCATTACAGCTTCTGACATCGTTGGGTGAGGGTGTACAGACTTTATTATTTCATGCCCAGTTGTCTCTAGCTTTCTAGCCACAACTACTTCAGCAATCATTTCTGTTACAGTTCCACCTATCATGTGAGCGCCTAGCCATTCGCCATATTTGGCATCGAAGATAACTTTTACAAAACCATCTTTAGCACCAGAGGCACTTGCTTTTCCAGAGGCAGCAAATGGAAATTTACCGACCTTTATTTCGTATCCTTTCTCTTTTGCCTGCTTTTCTGTAAGACCTACAGATGCAATTTCTGGAGTGCAATAGGTGCAACCTGGGATATTATTATAGTTTAATGGCTCCGGATTTTGACCTTTTATTTTCTCCACGCAGATAATTCCTTCAGCTGATGCCACGTGTGCCAATGACTGACCCTTTACAATGTCACCTATTGCATAGACACCCTCAATATTTGTCTTATAGAAATCGTCCACCAAAACTTTTCCTTTATCAGTTTTTACACCCAATTCCTCAAGCCCTATCCCTTCAAGATTAGTTGTCACCCCTACGGCCGACAATACGATGTCGCATTCTATAGTTTCAGAGCCAGATGCAGTTTTTACTTTCACTTTACATCCTTTGCCAGATGTGTCTACAGACTCTACAGAGGCATGAGTAAGTATGTTTATTCCTGCCTTTTTAAAGGACCTTTCTAGCTGCTTAGAAATTTCCTCGTCCTCTACTGGTACTATGTTTGGAAGGTATTCGACAATAGTAACCTTCGTTCCCATAGTATTGTAAAAATAAGCGAACTCTACTCCGATAGCTCCAGAGCCCATCACCACCATTGATTGAGGAAGTTTTTCCAAAACCATAGCCTTTCTGTAATTGATTATTTTGTCATTGTCAATTTTTACATTCGGCAATTCTCTCGCTCTACCTCCGGTTGCTAAAATGATATGGTCGGCAGTGTAGTTTTCCTTTTTGCCTTTATCGTCTGTCACTTCTACTTGCTTATTTTTTGCGAGCTTACCGAAGCCGGTTATCAAATCTATTTTATTCTTTTTAAACAGGAATTGAATCCCTTTGCTCATCCCTCCCGCTACGTCCCTACTTCTTTTTATCACTGCGTTAAAGTCAATACCTGGATCGCTTACCTTTATTCCATATTCCGCCGCGTGTTTTACATACTCAAATACGTTTGCGCTCTTCAAAAGTGCCTTGGTTGGGATACATCCCCAATTAAGACAGATTCCGCCTAATTCAGCCTTTTCTACCACCCCTACTTTCATCCCCAATTGTGATGCTCTTATTGCAGCCACATAACCGCCGGGCCCACTACCAATCACTATTAAATCATATTTTGCAGACATAGAAATGTTGTTTATTAAAAACTAAGCAAATCTAATATATAATGTATTAAGGGAAAAGAGGAAAAATTTAAAATGAGCCAGATATGAGAGTGCATTAAGATCTTAGTGCAAGGCATAAAACGAAGCTCTACACCAAATTCTTAGATCGAAAAAAGCTCCTTTAAGATAAAAAATAGTTTTTGAATAGTCTCGTCATCTAATTCACCGATTTTTTTCCCGATTCTTGACTTATCAATAGATCTTATTTGATCAGGCAGAATCAATCCGTTCTTTCCTTTAATCAAACAAGGAACTCTAAAGGAATAAGGTTTGCCAGATGAAGTTACTGGGAGTATGACTATCGTATTAAGATGTCGATTAAGTTCATCGGGAGATACAACAACGCAAGGCCTCAATTTATTTATTTCACTTCCTTTTGTAGGATTTAAATCAACCCAATGTATGCTAAATCTTTTAAATGTATGTCCGACTTTCATTGACTAAGACACGTATCTTGATTTACCAAGTCCATTCGGAATCTTCTTTATTGTCTAATTCGTGCCATTGTTTGATTTCTTTCTCAGCCGCTAAATTATCAGGACCCAAGGAAATTATAGATTCCTCCCAGCCCTGTCTTCGATGGCTATAGGGCATAATGATAATACTTCCTTCCCGCACCTCTATCTCTACTTCATCATTTATTTTGGTAAAATCAAGTACAGGTTTAGGTATAATTATACCGCGTGAATTACCAATCTTAACAATTTTTCCAATCATACACCAATGTTATAACATTGTCATAACAAATCCAAATTGTTAAAGTTCATTAACGAAAAAAAATGCATACAGGATCCCTGGATCTATTTCCGATCAAAATATAACGAATTGATCCCTCGTTCTAAGCTTAATCACCGTAATAAAAGCATTTAGA
>DASVUU010000123.1:0-8159 GCA_036386935.1 Cytophagaceae bacterium
ATTTTTCTTTCCCCGGCTTACAATATTTCCGGAAGAAAAAGGTCTATCGTTTAAGGAGTTTGTGACAACTGGATATTGCGGGAAAAAGTCAGGTTGGAGTGTACTTTTACTTAAGCGCCCTAGAGGAGCGGGAAGACTACACTATTTCATGGGTCTCTTCCTAGGAAGTGGAATTAGTTTTGCAGGTATTATTACAACCCTACAATGGGTTCTAATAAGAAATAGTAGTCTCTTCTTAAATAAGACAATTTGGCTAACTATTGCTTATTCCCTCCTAGTTGCCGGGGCTGTTCTTCCAGGGTTCTTAATTCTACGTCTTCTTTATTCGAGTTATAAAAACGGTAATTAAGCTCTAAAATAGTTACAATAAGCGAATGCCCCACTCTCTATTATTTCTTTTGCGAACATTTAATAATCTTGATTAAAAAATTACCTGTTAGTACTTTAACGGTTACTATTTTGCTGCTCGTTTTTTACATATAATCCATTACGTTTCGGGAATGCTGTTAGCTGAATATTTTCCGAATAGGTATGTTGCGCGACGCTATAAAATGAAATAAAAATCCAGAAGAAGGTTAAGACCTCATTACATCGCCGGGTCATCAATGACTTTGCGTGTTTTGTTATTTAAATAAATGGGAACAGTTTCTTGAGAGATAAAAGTGTGGCACCTTGAAAGTCTATCAGCTGTCAGCAATATACCGACAAAAAATTCTTTTTCATGAATGGCCTTCGATGAAAACCTCGAGCAGGAAAGGTCGAAGGCACAGTCTGCTGAAAACTGCGTGGAAAGAAATCGTCGATAGCCAATCAGTAGAATATTGCCTTTTTCTCTTTGCCTATTTTATTTTCTTAAGCCTTCATCGATCTTCGCCCTTAGAGAATTTGAAATTAGGTCATAATTGTTGGACCGCGTTTAAGCAAAGGCACTGAGGGTAAGATTGGATAAAACAAAAAATAAAAGGATTCTAGTCATTGCAACAACTGAGCATATAAATTAACATAACAAATTAGACATATTTGTAGGGCTTTGCAAATGGGATCGCCTTGGCTATCCTTTTTGGACCCATCAACTTCTATCTATTTAAACAACAACGAAGAATAAGGCCTTCAGAATGGCGGATCTTCTCCCAAAAGAATTGATTTCTTTTGGGGAGATCCTCACGTAAAGCGAGGGTCAGCGTGTGCAGACTGCCGCTTCAGTGCGGCGCAAGCAACCGCTCCTAACGTCGTTGCCCTTACACTCCTTTATGCGAATTCATTATTTGGAAAAACCACGTGCTATGGAAGCATTATGTGGTCTGAGTTCAATAACGGTCTAATTGAGAGAATGCGCTAATATATTTATCTATATAATACTGCATGTTTTTTGATTTATATTGTATCACAAACCTTGGATGTTCTAATGCAATGATCTTCTTAAAAAATCGATATTTGTTATTTAGGACCGTTAGAAATTTCTCATTCTTCCCCGTTCCAAAGCAGAAGCACAGGTCTGTATTTATGCCGAGATCAATCTGTTTTCTAATATTGTCTACGATGAAATCATAGACACACGAAATCAATTCCTTGTTATCGTAATAGTTAAAATTAACTTCCTTACCCTTTTTGCCTATTGAAGTAAATCCTAGCGGGAAAATTGAGTGAATGTAAAATTTTCTATAGAATTCTTCTGGGCCACCAAACTGCCTTATCATTTCATAGATAAAAACTGAGGATGGTTCATGCGTCTTAGGGCCCAGGTATTCTATCCCACAAACGGAAGCAAGTCGTTTAGGATCTGTAAATGGTATGCCTGTCAACCCTGCGCCAAACCTACCGGGGTTTATTCCCAATATCAGGCGCCTCTGATCCTGGTCAGTATAATATTTCTTATAAAACTCAGAGGAAATGGCAATAACATTGTTATACTCTCTAAAGGGATTCATTACCCTTACGCCGTGAGGTAGCTTGCCCTGATAATCCAAGCTTTTGTTGTATGCTATTATTTTATCTGCAAAAGTTTTCAAGCTCATTAATTTCAAAATGCGATAATTCCAGTTCCTTGCTATCAAAAAACAAACAATATCTCAGTTATATTGAATATTATTGTTTTACAAACCGGACCATTGAAGGATATGCGCCTTTCACTTCTGCATAGTACATCCCCGGTGAGAAACTTGATACATCTATATTTAAGGATCTTTGAAAGGAATTTGTAGCACCTTTATATACATGAAAACCTAGTGAGTTGTATATATGAATACTTTGTGCTTCCCTCTTGAGATTGACAGTCAATATAGAGCGTGCTGGATTGGGATAAATTTCTACTATATTCTGGTCTTCGTTGTTTTCTATTGCTAACGGCATACAAAAATCTGACTTCCTAAACTTCTCACCTTCGAAGACCCCACAGGTAAATTCTTGGGGGAAGTAATGTGCCCCTAAACAAGCTCCGGTTGGCTCTACAGGCAAATAAGCGTCTATAGGCCCATAGTTTTCAACAAAAGTTACTTGCCGACAAAAAGTTGGGCCACAAGTTTCACATTGACGAAAAAAATATACTTTCCTTGATCTGGAAAAGATTTGCATGTATCGAATACTATCTAAAACAAAAAACCGAGATTTAATCGTCGAATAAAAAGTTGTATCTCTTTCTTTGGCAGCAAGATTATACATAAAGACATCGTCGACGAAAATAGAGTCATGGCTTTGCTTAATTAGCATTGACGAAAATTCACCTTCCCCGGAGTAAGAATTACGTGTTATTATAGTCATCTTCCTATTCTGAATTCCGTCTATCAAAGTATCTAATTCACTCCTAATTGAAGTGTAAGAGAACGGCGCGCCTGACCAATCAGGGATAAAATAATTGTATTCAGTTCCGACCGGCGCAAAAGTCATCTGTGCGTTTGTTGTTAACGTAAGAACTAGGAGAGAAGCAGTAAAGAGTAAGATTTTTTCCATGTTTTAAATTCGAAGTTTATAATTAAATATTCTCTATATTCAATGGCTAACTAAAAAGTTAGATCACTTTGTTATAATCTGACAAATGGCAGAACTGAAACGGACCCTCCGTTTATTTTCGCGAAATAACTTCCTGGTCGCAACTGTAAGACTTCAATTTTTACAAAGGTGCCCAAAAAATGTTCTGGGCTTTCATAAACTTTCGAACCGACCGAATTAAAAATCTCGACAGTTTCGATATCGAAATTCGATTCTATTTCTACAAAGGAATTAGATAGGGTAGGAAAAAGCTTTGCTTTTTGCTGCTGCTCTGACCTAGTTATCTCTAACGGTGAACAGCTTAATGATGAATTGATCGACTTGTGATATATTGCTCCCTCAAATCTGCCACAGGTATAGTTATACCCCAAATTGCGTCCCAAAACACAAGTTCGAACGAATTGAAGTGATAAGTAATCATTGATTGGCCCATAGTTTTCAACAAAAATTATAGGTTGGAACTGAACACAAGATTTACACCTCATACATAACGTGCTACTTTGGCGCCAATAAAACACTTTTCTAAGAGCAGAAAAGATTTGAATGTACCTAATACTATCCAGGATTAGAAAGTACTCATCAAAACGTGAGTGACCACCAGTAACAACAGTATCTCCTTCTTTAGCCCCTTGATTATAAGTAAAGACTTCATCTATAAATATCGAATCATTGCTTTGCCTGATTAACATCGATGAGATTGGTGGCTTTGCAGCCGCAAAATTATGTTCTGTTCTCATCAACTTTCGATTTACTGTTCCATTGACGATGGTATCCTTTTCGCTAAATATATTAACTAAGGTTGGTATCCCAATCATTACATCCTTTATAACACTATAATTGTATTCAGTACCTACCGGCGCAAAGGTTATTTGTGACTCAGCAACTATGGAGGTAATCATAAAAGAGATAAGTAGTAAAATTTTTTTCATGCCTGTTGATTTAAAAAATGTTGTCTTTTATGTACTTGTGAATAAGTAAGGGATAAAGAATTATCTAAGTTCTATTGTTTAATAAAAGTGAGCATTGACTCAGATCCACTTTTAATCTTTAAAGAATAAATACCTGATGGTAACTCTAAGACATCAATTTGGGAAAACGTGCCTAATTTCTTTTCAAAGTTTTTATAGACTAATAGGCCCAATGAATTAAATATTTCGAAACTTTCTATATTAAAGCTCGATTGCACTGTCAAAATTGAATTTGTGCGATTAGGAAATAGGACCACTGACACCTTGTCTCCAAGGCTCTGTGTTTCCAAAGGCTGGCAATAAGCTGACGTATAATCTGAGGTAATGTATTCCGCCCCCATAAATTTGCCGCAGGTGAATCTCTGGCGATTAAAAACGCCGGTTAAACATGATTCAACCTGTTGCAATCAAATATACCCGTTTATAGGTCCGTAATTCTCTACAAAAGTTATTTGCTTAAAATAAAACGATTGGCTTGGCTTTGGACAATACGAGGCTCCTTGACGGAAATAAAAAACCTTTCTCCTAGCGGCGAAAATTTGCATGTAACCGACGCTGTCTAAAATGAGGTAGTGATTCCTATTAATAATAGTGGTATCGCCTTTTTCCCCCCAAGATAATACATGAAAGAATTGTCGATATAAACGGAATCATTACTTTGGCGGACAAGTATAGACGTATGATAACGTTCCTCTGAATTTTTCTCTTTTTCAATCTTCAATAGCTTACGATGTGTAAGGCCGTCGACAATTGTATCCTTTTCGGTAATTAAAGAGGTAAAGGAAAAAGGCAGACCCATCCAATCAGTGGTCACATAATTATACTCTGTGCCTACTGGCGCCAGAGAGATTTGGGCGCTTGCAGCCAATGTAATAATCAAAGAACAAATGATGAGTAGGATTTTTGTCATGACTAATGGACGGGTCATAAATTTAAGATGCCCTAGGTTTATATACCTATAGTTACACAAAGGAAAGCCTGAATGATATACTTATGAGGAAGTAGTGAAAGATTATGGTCACTGTTTAACAAATTGCATAGATCTAACTGATCCACCATTTATCCTGACCTGGTAAACTCCGTTGGACAGATTTGACACGTCTAGGGTATGATTTCCGCCTCCGCTTCTATAAGTCTCGTACACTTTTATTCCCAACGAATTAAATAATTCAATGTTTAAATCACCATCTGTGAACATTAAATTAACCTCAGACGTCGCAGGATTAGGATGAATTGGCAAATTCATTTCATTAATACGCCCATCTGTTGATAGAGCCGAGCAGGCTTCCCTATCAAAAAGATTGCCCTCCAATGAACCGCAAACTAGATTATAACTTGGAAGATCTGTAGGTTCACAAAATCCCATTTTGCGAAGAGGAAGGTGATGATTAATTGGGCCGTAATTCTGGACAAAAGTAATGTCATACCAATAGTCACAGTCGCTCATATGATTTCCTTGATACGCCCGCTGCCGGAAATAATAAACCTTTGTCTTAGCTTCAAAATATACCCCGTACCTGATGCTATCCAGTACCAAATAATTATCATCGTAGATATAGATGGTGTCTTTCTCCCTTGCTCCTAGGTAATAATTAAGTTTTCCATTCATAAATATTGAGTCATTGCTTTCTCTCACTAATATCACGTATTGTTCGCGAAATTTCTGACCCAGATCATCCTCGGCGACATGAGTTGCGAGCAGCTTACGGTTAAGTTGCCCATCTACCAATGTATCCTTCTCGCTGATGATACTCTCGCTGTGCGTATATTGAGAAAAAGCATCAATTTTGTATTGATAACTTGTACCGATTGGTGAAAAGCTCATCTGTGCATACGATAGTTGAGCGAAAATAAAAAATGATAAAAACAGTAAAGGGTTTCTCATGAGTAGATGCTTTTATAAAGACTATCAAGAAATTATTTAAGTGCCACTAAGTTAAATGATAAAGTTTATATAATAATCCAAAAAGTATATTTGCTGAACTAAAGTTTTTTCCTCCCCCACAATGTCCCGGAGCTATTTGCTTAGAATCTATACACCCTGTCGGGTGTCACACAATAATCCAACCTCACATCGTGCGCATCTACATCGTCAATAGCAGCAGTAGGCTCAAAAAAACATAGTCCAACCTTTATCACATCTTTTCTGCATTTCGCAAAAAATCGATCATAGAAACCCTTTCCATATCCTACTCTATTCCCCTTTTCGTCGTAGGCAAGTAACGGTGTAATGACATAATCTATCATCGCGGGTGTACAGAATTCGCAAGCAACTGGCTCTGGGATATTCCAGGCATTTAGAATTACTTCCGAATCCTT
This sequence comes from Cytophagaceae bacterium, assembly GCA_036386935.1. Taxonomy (GTDB): domain Bacteria; phylum Bacteroidota; class Bacteroidia; order Cytophagales; family Cytophagaceae; genus DASVUU01. Next base: position 6,273 of record DASVUU010000123.1, read on the forward strand.
TGTAAATATATAGTTCTCTATGTCACACGTTAGCATATTGCTCTTTGGCACTACAATTGTGCTGTCGGGCCAAACTTCAAAAATTCTGTTTATCAAAATCAGTGTGTCAACCTCCCTCTTTGCGGCGATGGGAAGATAGCAATGGATTATTTTCGTGGAGGCTTCTGGAAACGAAAAAAGAAAACTATCTGCAATCTTTTCAGAATACTGATGTGCCAGCTCTGGACTAATTAATTTCCTCTTCGTGATAAATGCACTTCGTAAATCAGCCTTGTTCATTTTCTATCAATACATTGAAGCTAAAATCTAAGGGATCTAGGTTTTGCATTACTCTTTCAATAAATGAATTATCATTGATGAAAAAATTTAAAAAGTTGTCATGTCGCTCTTGGAGCGAGCCACTGGGAAATAATTTGTCCTTTACAGCCTCTATCTGCCTTACCAAATCTTCATTTTTCTTCTCATCAGCCTTTTTCAATCGCTTCAAAATGTCATCAAAAGATTTAAGTGTTTTCTGCTTTTCAGCCTTGACATAGCCCTCCAACGACCCATCGATCTGTACGGCCTTGGATACAATACATTTAAAAACCTCATCAAGTTGAGCTATCTCGGCATCCAGACTAATCTCCCCCGAAACCCTATTTAAAAGCAATTCCTTTAGATCTGCGATATTCAGAAATATCTCTTGTTCAGAAATACCAAGTTTTCTTATTTTCTTTTCAGTGACCTTGTTTACATAGAGCACAAAATTTCTCGGAATAATAATCGGGAATGCAACTTTGTAATGATCAAACATAGACTTCAACTGCAGCCAATAGTCGCTCTCAGCTGGTCCGCCCGTATAGGATAGATTTGGAAGAATAGTCTCTTGGTATAACGGTCTGAGGACGACATTCGGGCTAAACTTCTCAGGCGCTTCCTCTACTAAGTTTAGCAATTCGTCTTTTGTGAATTCGTAGCCAGTATTAAGAACTTTATACTTCTCCCCCTCTAACACTATTCTTTCACGCAATCCATTTTCTAAATAAAAAAGATTTATTTCTCGCGGGTTGACTTGTGTACTATATCCTAGTGCTGAGAGGCTGCTGCTGCTTTCGGAAATTAATTTATGCGACACCTGGTCCGTCAGCTCTGATTTGATAACGCCTTTAAATAAATTTTTTAAAGATTTATTATCACCATCTACTACGACTAAGCCATACTTCCCGAATAATTCATTGACAAAAAACCTGGTGGCATCTGCCAATGTTTGCCTTTTGTATGCTTGTTCAAAAATAGGAAGGGCTTCAGAGATTTGACTTAAAATGGCTTCAATCCCATCAGTCTTCATTCGACCGACGGCGCCTTTCTGGTTGCTTTCCCAGATGTATTTTTTATTAAATAAAGAAAAATTGTTAATCTCTTCAACATCATGGTCTTCGGATGCCATCCAAAACACGGGTATAAAATCTGACTCTGGATAGTCCTCTTTTAGCTGTTTAGAAAGATTGATGACGGTTATAATTTTGTATATAAAATAAAGGGGTCCGCCAAAAATATTTAACTGATGGCCGGTCGTGACAGTAAAGCAATTAGAATTTAATAGCTTTTCAATATTGGCATTGACTGGTGGTGCGACTGCCAGTCCTTCGTATTGGGAGACGAGAGCATTATGTAATATTTGCCTATTATTTGAATCAAATTTCTTATTTAGAATTTGGACAGCAAAGCTCTCGAGTTTGGGAGGCAAGGAGTAAAATTTCCTTAAATGTTCACTGCCAGCAAGGTAGTCTAAAAATAACTTTGAAAAATAGCCTGTGCTCTCGAGGCTAATTGTTTGCTTTCTCATCAATCGACCCTAAGATAAATCATACACATTCTAAACAATAACAAAATGATGCCAATCGA
>DASVUU010000124.1:0-5623 GCA_036386935.1 Cytophagaceae bacterium
ATCCACGACTAGTATTGACACCGCATCGAACCAACCATCCCATAAGTCAAGTTCTCTATAGGTGTTCTTAGGAGCTGGCTGTACAATTTCTACGTCAAAAATGGTCACCCTGAAGCAGCTCCCTTTGTCTTCAATGCTCTCTACGCTTATTTCGCCTTTCATCATTGTTAAAAGGCGACGGGTAATCGCTAGTCCTAATCCAGTGCCAGGATACCTCTTTGAATCCTGCCCGCTTTGTTGTTGAAATGCTTCAAATATAATGTCCCTTTGATCGGCAGATATTCCAATGCCTGTATCGGAAACCTCCATCACCAAGTTTAATCTATTCGGGGCGCCATCCTGAAGAACAAAATTAGCACTTATTTTTACGGCGCCACTTTCAGTAAATTTTATTGCATTTCCTATGAGGTTAAAAAGAATTTGACGGATCCTCACTTCATCAAGAATAAGTATTTCGGGTAGATTTTCCGCAATCTCTATTTCATAGAATAACCCTTTTTCCTTGATAGAAACTTGAAAAAAATTCTTTATCTCCTCAAGCAAAATCCTAAGGTTTACCTCGCCTTTATTTAAAATGAGCTTACCAGCCTCAATCTTAGATAAGTCTAGAATATCATTTATTAACAACAAAAGATTGGTACCACTGTTGGCAATTGCATTTATATAATTTTGTTGTAGAACGTCCGACGTTCTTTCCTTTAGGAGCTCGGTAAATCCGATGATGGCATTCATAGGAGTCCTGATTTCGTGACTCATATTGGCCAAAAACTCACTCTTCGCCTTGGTGGCAGCTTCTGCTTGCTCTTTCGCATGCCTTATAGTTTCTTCTGCATTTTTTCTATTAGTAATATCGAACACTAAGCCTGCCATTCTCTTGATTTTACCGTTAGAATCAAGCGTTGCTTTGGCATTGATCTGAAGCCAAATGTGTTCGCCGGCTTTTCTCCGGAGTCGCACCTCGCCATTTAAGAAGTCAGACTTACCCTGAAAATGCAGGGTGGCCTCACGCTCCAGAGCTGGTAGATCCTCGGGATGTATCTTTTCTTTTATCCAGGGTACAAATGTACTATCGGAGGGAATCTCATAAAAATTATAACCTGTAAGTTCAGAATAGTTTTTGTCTAAGAAAAAACTATTCTCCCTTACGTTCCACTCCCAGACAGCACCCCGAATAGCATTTACGACAGTCAACAGTCGTGACTGGCTTTCCTTCAAGGCCTCTTCCGCTAGTTTCTTCTCAGTAACGTTACGGTTACTCCAAACATGTCCAATAATTTTCCCATTTAAGATTTGCGGCAGACAATAGCACTCTAACACTTTCCCGCTTAAAAATTCTACAAAGACTACTACCGGCTTATTGTAGGCAACAGAAATATTTTCAATTTGCTTTAAAATAAAATCTTTGTCTTTCAACTTGGGCAAAATAATCTCAAGCAATTTTTCAACTGTTGCATCAAGCATCGCCTCCTCACTCACCTCCCACATCGTAAGCCAATGCTGATTATATTCAGTGATGACCCTATTGATATCAGTTACTAATATTCCCTCCGCAGTCGATTCTAATACTGCCTTGTGCAATGTCAAAGCATTTTCGATTTGCTTTTCAAATAACACTCTTTCTGTAACGTCTCGAATGATAGAAACTATACCCCGCACAGCGTCATTAGAAAGTTGATTGGTGGCGTAGGCCTCTAGGTATTTTATTCCTCCAGTCCTATGAACAATTCTGTATGTAACTGAAGAGGTGGAATTAGAACGATTTGCAATCTCTTTAAACCACTGTTGAACATTACCAAAGTCGTCTGGATGAATAGCGCTAAAAAAACTATTATTTAACTGTTTATAAGACTTAAGGCCGGTGACTTTTTCAAAAGAAGGACTGTTATAAATAATATTGCCACCAGTATCCACTACTTGGACTAGGTCGCTGACGTTTTCTATTAAACTTTTAAACCATTCTTCATTCTTCCTCAGCGAATCCTCAAGATTTTTTTTCTCAGTGATATCTCTCAGTATTAAAATCACTCCTCTTACAGCATTGTTATCCGTCTTGTTTAATGCAGTAGTTTCAACCACCCTAATCTTGCCATTTTTGTCAAATATCTTGTATTCAATGGTAGTATAGTTTCCTGATTTTTGTAACAATAAATTAAACTGCTGCATGACCCTCTGTTTGTCAGCATCTACAATTTTTTCTAACGGGTATCGTCCTTGTATTTCTTCTGGGAGATACCCTGTTAGCCTTTCAATACCCGGACTTGAAAAAACTACTTGGCCATTCGTATCAACAACTTGGATAACATCATACACGTTTTCAATGAGGCTTCTAAACCACTCTTCACTTTTTTGTATAGACTCTTCAAGCTTTACTTTCTCGGTTATATCTCTAATCACGCCCACCGCTAGCTTAGCGTCATTAAAAGTAAAAGCACCAAGCGAAATCTGTATAGGAAACATAGTTCCATCCTTCTTGATATGGTACCTTCGGACAGATTCCAGTTGGGATGAAGATAGCGATGATACGGTCTCCGCTGTTCTATGAGGATTTGCAGAGACATCCGTTACCTTCATTCGCTTAAATTCTTGTGAGCTGTATCCGTAGATGGACGTAGCCGCCTCATTTACTTCCAAGATGTCAAGCGTCTCGGTATCAAAAATCGCTAGGCCATCAGGAATTGTCGAAAAAAGTCTACGGTATTTTTCCTCATTTTGCCTTACAATATCAATTGCTTTTCCTCTTTCCCAAGCCATTGCAATTACTTCCTCTACTAATAGTAAGAGTTGGATGAGATTATCTTCCCATGGCCTCTCTGCCAGCACAGAATCAAAGCCGATGAAGCCGACAACTTCATGGCCTAATTTCATAGGAACTAATAAAATAGATTGGATGCCCTCTCGTTCAATCTCGGCCCTTTCGACTGCTGCCTCAGCAGGCAATTGACTTATGCTTTCAATATTAATAATTCTACCTGATTGAAATTGACTGTGGAGCCAAGTGTAAGATTGTATTGGCAACCCTTGCAACTCATCCTTATAAGCCGTTATATTTTGGTCACACCATTCATGTGTACACCTTAAAAAGTTCTTATCCTCCGAATACCTAAATACATAACTCCGGTCAGCTTTGGCAAACACACCCAATTTTTTCAAGACAATATCTATAGCCTCATCTACATTTTTGAAGAGAAATATCTTTGTTATCTCGGATATTAAGGAATCCGACTCACCCTTCTTGAACAATATATCTTCAACCTTTCTTCTTTTCTTTATCTCTCTTACAAATAGAATAGCAAACAGAAAAATTGCAAGGGATAAAATTGAAAAAATAAAAACCATGCTTATTGATCTAGCCATTGCTTGAACTCGGTAGCCTTTTCTCGACTTACGAGTACTTCATCAGCAGGTTTAGGCTTCAAATCTATTTTTAACTTCCCATTGAAATATGTATGGACATTTTCCAAACTGTCAATCGAGATCAGAAATTGGCGGTTAGCTCTAAAAAATCTTGCAGGATCCAAAACCTTTTCAAGCTCATCCAATGTATTGTCGGCAAGGAACTTGCCGCCTTTGTGGCTGTATATGTAAGATAACTTGTCTTCAGACCTAAAATAGGCGATCTCATCGACAGTAATCGGAGTCATCTTAGTGCCAACCTTTAATAAAAACCTCGTTTTGTAATGAGGCTTTTCTTCTTTTAAAATTTTTAACAATGAATTAAGGTCGGGAGTATTCTTACTTCTCGAATCGTTTCTCTTAAACTTTTCTATACTAGCCCTAACCTCTTCTATTTGAATTGGCTTCAAGAGATAGTCAATGCTATTAACTTTAAATGCCTTTAGCGCATAGTGCTCAAAAGCAGTGGCAAAAATAACAGGGGATGGAACATCAACCTTATTAAATATTTCAAAGCTCTGACCGTCTAAAAGGTCTATGTCCATAAAGATAAGGTCAGGGCTTGGGTTATTTTGCAGCCACTCTACGCAATTGGATATGGATGTACAATGCCCCACTATTTCAATAGTCGGATCAATCTCCTTCAAAAGGTTCTCCAATCTTCTAGCAGCTGCGCTCTCATCTTCTACGATAAAGACTTTCATTGGCCTAGTATTATGTTGATCTTTGGTGATAAATAGTTAAACCTGGCGATCGAATGAAGGAAATTTAATTTATATAATAATGGAAACAAACTCAACAAAATTCTTACTTCGAGCTGCTGGTCTGAAAGAACTTATTATCAGACTATAAAACCAAAAACAAAAATTTTAAGTTTGCACCAAATTTAATTTTCCTCAACTTCCCAATTATGTTATCAATAATCTTAAACCTCCTTATCCTAATTGCTGCGCCACTCCCTGTTTTTCTATACATATCTTTTGACACAATTCGAATTGGCAAGAAATATAAATTGATCAATTTTGGCGAAAGCTTTGAGTTTGTAGCCGAAAAACGAATTGGAAATGGTGAATTCCTCTTAAAGGACCTTTATACTTTAGAAACCTACCAGCTCAAGGATCTGATTAAATTCGGCAAAGGCACTGACTTTGATTTTTTCCAAATTGAGTGATTGAATTTTAGAAAAATATAGCTATAAAAATTTGATTTGCAAATATTTATCAAATATTTCTCGTCGTTCAATAACTTATTTTAATCCGCGATAGTTGAATATATAAGAGCTTAATTTTAACTTAAATTTGAACGTTATGAATAGTTTACTTTATATAATCGCAGTAATCTTGGTGATTGCTTGGTTGGTTGGTTTCTTAGGTTTTAATGCAGGTGGAATTATACACGTATTGTTAGTAATAGCAGTAATCTCGGTATTGTTCAACCTAATAGCAGGTAGACGGACTTTATAATAATATATTCATATAAAAAGACAGCCAGATGGCTGTCTTTTTTTTTAACCTTATACCCATGTTAGACTTCTCAAAAATAGAACCTGATAAGATGACAGATATGTTGCTCTTATTAAGCGACTTCTCTGAAGATCAAAACCCTGAAAAAATACTTGAGTTTAGCTTCAACAAGTATAAAGCCTCCAATGATGTTGGTGAAAAGCTGAATTATTTGGAAATGATGTTACTAGCGACAAAAAGTTTAAAAAAAGAGTTAAAGAACAAGTAATATTGCTTTTCAAAGGAAGGTATAATTGTTTTGGGACCTAGTGATTTAATTGATGTTTTAATCATCGGGGCCGGCCCCATTGGACTGGCATGTGCACTTGAGTGCCAAAAAATTGGTTTTAGCGTACTTGTCGTTGAAAAAGGTTGTCTAACAAATTCGATTTACAATTACCCCTTGAATATGACTTTTTTCTCAACGTCTGAAAAGCTTGAGATTGGTAATGTCCCTTTTGTTTGCAATACTCCCAAACCGCATAGAAGTGAAGCTTTAGAATATTACAGACGAATAGCGCAGGATAGAAAAGTAAATATTCGTTTATATGAGGAAGTGCTGGGCGGTTTCCAATCAGGCGGCAATTATGCTATTGCCACGACTAAAAACAACTACCTTGCAAAAAATATCATCATTGCTACCGGTTTCTTTGATATTCCTAATGGCCTTAATATACCCGGTGGAGAATTAAGCAAAGTAATTCATTACTATAAGGAACCGCATCCAT
>DASVUU010000125.1:0-8876 GCA_036386935.1 Cytophagaceae bacterium
CAGCAAATAGAATATTACATTAGAAATAGATGAATAGCAATCTTTGATAAAACGTTATACGTGCAAAAAACATATACCATAATTTAACCCTATGCCCATCCTTAAGTCTATTAGAATAATATTGAGCCCTATACCTCATACTTAATTGTTAGAAGCTTTTTTCTGATTGCATTGCCTCTAGACTAAGACCCAAGTGACACATAACATTGTTAAAGGCCGAAGTAGACCTTAAATAAGAATTAGGCATCAATATGCATAACTAGGTGGCATCGAACTAAGACAATGAAAGAAACCTAACGCCTGCCACAAATTGCCAATTATTTAGAATCAAAAAAATCTGGACATGGAAGCCTCTTATATTTATACTTATGCTTAAAATTCTTCCGCTTTGGGTAAAGAATAGTTAAATTGAATTCATGGGCACCTTTGGCAATAGGTGCCAGCTTTGAAATAAGAAAGTCATAGGAATAGCCAAAAGAGATATTGTCAATTTTAAACCCTGCAAGGAAGATAATGGACTCATGATTTGGTATTGTATTATTATAATTTTTTATCAAAATGCCTCGATACCATACGCCTAGTTTTAGGTAGTCATAAATTCCATAGATACCAACATCCAATTGATCCGATTTTCCCTGAAATTTATACAATACCGTGGGGTATAGGGCGACTATTTCTTCGTCTTCCGGTTCGAGGTAGCGCATGGCAGGCTTGCTTTTTAACACAATCTTATAGCCTGTCAAAAAATCAAATCTCCTTGGTATACGATCTGTCCCTTGCATAAAAGATTGGTTTGGCTCGTTGATGTGATTTGAGGAGATTCCAAGCCAAAAACTTTTGGAATATAATAGCACCCCGGCTGCAATGTCAATATAGCTGCGAAAATAGGTTGGTTGATCTGTAGTAGAGGGAAGGTTCTGTGAAAACCCTGAACCGTTAAATTGTGTCGGGTAGTACAGATCATTGTCTAGCCTTCTGCCGACATATCCTAGATTTACTCCTCCCCGTAAATCAAGTGACGGTGAAAGGCTTGCGCGATATGCATACTGCAGTATACCCCTAGTTGCTTTGATAGCGCCATCGCCCTGATCATCATAGATAAACATAGCGCCAAGGCCTGAGTTTATTTTGGCATAGTTGTAATCTAAAGAAACTACAGAAGTAAGGTAGCGCGATTCAGACCCTGGCCACTGCAATCTGCTGTGGACCACGCCTCTCCATGCGTAAGATGTGCCGACAAATGCTGGATTCTGATAATGAACCAAATTATAGTACTGTGAAAATTGTATATCCTGCGCATCAACATAGTTAATGTGATATATGTATAAGAGAAAAAAGAGAAAATACCTGTTCTTATAGCCGACCATACCTAATTTCAAGCCCTTTTATATCACCTTACCAATACAACTTTTCCTTCCAACCTTTCAGTAGAAGAGAAATCCGGATTATTTCCTGAATATTTAATGCGCCACGGATACACACCAGACGGCATCAGCTCACCCCTATAAAAACCATCCCATGGCTTTAGGTGATCATTCGTCTGATATATAACCTCTCCCCAACGGTTAAAGATCTGAAGTTCAAAATTTGATATATTGTACGCAAAGATGGAATGTACTTCGTTCTCCTCATCACTATTAGGTGAGAAGGCATTAGGAACATACAATTTTGGACTGCATTTGGTATACACAATGACAGTATCGTAGGCGAAACAATTAAATTCATTCTCTATTTTTAATATATAATTGCCCACCTTCTTTACATCTATGTAGCGGGTAGATGCACCACTTTCAAGCCATGTATAACGTGTAGCAATACCTCCGTCGATCTGGACGGATCCTTCTTCTTCGCAAAAATTAAAATCCCGAGGATTGGTGCCAGACGACGGCAAAGGAAATAAACTTGCCGAAGCATTTGCCGAAACACTGCAATTGCCATAGCTGTATGTTACACGATAAGCTCCAGGACGCTTCACCTGGATTTGATCTGCAGAGTCTTTCTTTAACAAATCAGTTCCTTCCCACCATTTGTACTTCCAAAGACTTCCATAATCCACAGAGGGTACCGCTTTAAGGAAGCTAGAGTCGCCTGGACAAAAAGAGGCACCATTCAACAACAGTGAAGGCTTTACTAACATTACCAATTTCAGGCTATCCTTATTAATACACTTATTAGCATCCTGAATCTTTAGTGTAATCTTATAGCTGTCATCTCCATTTAAAGAAAACTCTTGAGAGGTAGCTGCTTCGACGTCGTTTTTAAGCCACCTAATATCTGTGATAGTATTGTCAAACGTACCCGTCACGGTAACTGGATCTCCTTTACAGAAAGGTGGAGCTGGATTTATCTTTACCGGTGGAAGAGGTACCGTAGAAATTTTGATGCTGTCTGTGTACGGACATTTCAAGCTTCTATCTTTTATTGTAAGTGCATAAGTTCCCGCTGTATCTGCTCTTTTGGAAGAGGTTACCTCTCCTGTATTCCACTTGTATTCGTATTGGGTATTAACGGTTCCCCTCAATAAAAATCCCCCACGTTCGCATACCGTAGTATCATTCCCTAGACTAAAAACCGGCCCATTAAGCACATACACGGAGTCTTTAGCGGATGACTGGCAGGTGTTCGAGCCATCCTGGTATCCAAACTTTACTATTCTTTTCCCGATCACATTGTATTTATGAGCTTCAATGGCCTTGTTTCCCACGAGTCCGTCGCCAAAGTCCCAGAAGAAGGCAGCAGCATTGGACTTTCCCTGAAACATAATGAGCTCGCCCGGACAAACAGTATCCTTTAGCGGGAGTATTTCCCCAACCAAAGGACTTATTTGAGCTACAGAATCTTTGGTAAGTGTCTTCTTACAACCTGCCTGATCCACGATTGTCAGAGAGGCATTGTAATAGCCAGTATCTACAAGTGAGAAAGTGTCCGGAAGTCGCTTAGTTCCTTTGACTTCGCCCCCTGTAGCAATATTTTTAAAAGTCCAGTCCCAGGTTTTGATATCGTAATTTTTCCATTTCAAGCTTAGATCTTCTACATCTACCAATGCCGGAGCACAATTAAAAAACGTTCTACTTGTTAGTCGGAAATCAGGCTCTAAAGAATTGTAGTTAGTCTTTACCACACTATCTGTTGTACTACTGTAGCAGCTGCCGTAACTGTCCTCGTTTATTTCCATTTTAATTTTGTATGTACCGTTCTTGTCTAGCAAAACCGGCTTGTCAACCACATTGAAGAGAAATTCTTTATATACTTCTACGGTATCTTTAGAAGTATAATAATTGACATACAACCTGCCGAAATAGGGTTCCTTACCTTCAAAGTTTTGGAACAAGGGTATTACTTTTAATGTATCAAAACAGCCCGTAGCTCTTGTAAATGTATAGGCAGGCTTTGTAGTTCTGATTATTAGGTTTATCGAATCACTTGAGGTACAGCCATTGTTGTCGGTAACGGTCAGTTTAGCTAAGGATGTTTTTGTTGCATTCTTTGGAATATCAGCGGCCGTCAAATTATATCGGACATCATTCTTGTTTGGATTACTTTTTAGCAAGGTGCCGCCTAAGGTCCAATCCCACTTGACTATGGTGCCATTCGTTACGCGTGAACTGTCTGTCAATTTAAGTTCTTTTCCCGCGTTATTTCCTGGTTCTGGGTTGAGACAGAAAGCAGTTTCATTGGTACCAAATTTAGCTACCGGCCCTGAAACGCTGATGAAATCTGTATAGGTATAGTCGGTACACAAAGCAGTGTCCTTCACATCTACCTTGAACCTATACACCCCGGGTTTCTCAAAGGTATGGGAGGGATTAAGACCTTGCAGTACGAGCCCGTCTTCAAATAACCACTTTGTGGTTTTTGTCGAATTTAATAAAGCAAAATTCACTGTGAGTGGGGCGCAGCCTACTGGTTTGTCTACCGTAATTTTTGGTTGAGTATTAAGATTGAAAAGCGGTGCAACTGCATGGTCGTCGCAAAAACACTTTCCTCTTTTGTTCGGCTCGGGAGGATCGGCTTCGTAAAGGTAAGTATCCAAGTACAAAATATCGCCTATTCCAGCACAGGGAGGAATAGGTATTTTAGGAAATCGGCCTGACTTTTGTATTTGTGTGAATACATCGCCGGTTAACTCCATGCCAAGATTTGCCGAAGTATATGTTCTAACGCTATCAAAACTAGGGCATGTCCCCGAAGCGTTTACATAACGGGCCACAATTTCGGCCTTCGCAAGTTTTTGGCCTGCGTCCATTATCCAATTGCCTGCAAAGGTATTTAAATTAATTGTATCGCCTGGCCGAAGGTTTTCAAGGGTTTTACAATTGGGGTCGGCGAAACTTCCCCATGGATTAAAATGCTTTTGATATTTAGGTTGTTCTACTTTTGTCTTACATCCATTTTTATAGGCGTAGAAGAAAAAATCCGGTTCGTTGCCTCCGTTACTTGCAAAATTGGTGACGTTCTGGTGGAGTCCTAAACCGCGGGGAGTGAAGGGAAATAGTTCATTGGCATTATCAACGAGCTTCCATGTGCCAGTCGCATCTTTGTAATAACCAATGCTGCTGCTAGCATTAGGAATTGTACCATCATTCCAACGTACGTCATACCAAAGAAAATCTACATCATTCAAGTTAACGTTTGCCGCAAAAGTTTTATCATAGGTACAGCACACCGTATCTGGTCCCGTCATGGTAATAGTGGCAACTGGAGGCTTACCTGCCTTCACACAATTGTTGCAGGTATATGTATCGGTGCATCCTTCCACATCAGTTACAGTAAGGGTCGGCGAGAAAATTCCTTCAACTGTATAGGTGTGCGCGAAATCCCCTGTGGTTGAAGTGGAGGTAGTACCATCCCCAAAATCCCATTTGTAATTATTTATTGCCGCGCCTGAGGTGGAGGCACTTTTGAAATTCACTAGGTGGGGAATGCAACCACCCTCAATGACACTGGTATCTTTTGTATCATTAAGAAAACTACTAAAATCTTCTGGATAATCCCCGCGCCTTCTTCCATCTGTTGTGAAGATGGCTTTAGCATTTCCAACGCGTATGTAATTCTTCTTTTCAATAGTATAACTGCAGCCTTTTTTGCCAAAAACTTTTAATCCGACTGAGAACTCACCTTTGGTAGTATAGGTTTTAGTAGGAGTAGAATCATTGGAAATAGTTCCATCGCCGAATTCCCATTGATAGGAAAGTCCATCAGATATATTCTGAGGTTTGAATTTGATCGTTATTGGCGCATTGCATGACCCTAATTGGTCGGCTGTAAAACTTTCTCCCCCATCGGGTATAATAATTGTAGTTATCCCTGTCTTTTTACAAGAGGGATCATAAGGATTGGAATAGGTAGTTTTTACATTATAGGTGCCGGCTTTTCGGAAGAAGTGTTTGAACGGTTCATCGTCCCCAAGCTTCATAGTTTCACCATCACCAAAATCTACACTTTTTTCAAAGTAGGCAGGGAGCCCCGCGGAGTTAGCGGTCATCCTATAGTAGTACTCCGTGCAAAATTTATTTTCCAGCACAACATCCAACGCAGGCTCCTTACCTCCAACAGATATAAAATCTTTCTTAGATTCTTTCAAGGTGCAATTGTCCGTTGCATCAGTGATTTCGAGAGTGACTGAATAAGAGCCAGCCACCGAATAGCTTTTGAAAGGATTTTGCAAAGTTGATGTAGTGCCGTCACCGAAGGTCCACAAGTAGCTAAAGCTATGCCCGACCGCTTGTCCGTAGTTTGTAATGTCCTTAAAGTTGGCAGGAATACTGCCCACACCACAATTAAATGATGAATCTGAGGCAAATTTTACTTCAAACTTATTTTCTATAGTTACCAACTTTTCCTTTTTCAAACTTACGTTGCATTGGTTTTGGTCAGTAACTGTAAGTGTGATGTCGTAAACTCCCTCCTCCTCAAACTTAAAAGAAGGATTTTGATCTGACGACGTCTTCAACCCTCCGATGTTCCATATGTACCCATTGATTGGAGAGCTCCCTGGGGTAGTCGTATTTATAAAAGAAATGGTTTGTCCTGAACAGGAACTATTGTTATCAACATTAAAAGCAATTTTTGGCCCTTCGAGAACATTGAGAACTTTTGTTGCTACAGCGCTTTTATTTCCGTTTGCATCAGTAACGGTAAGAGAGGCTGTATAACTGCCTGTGTTGGAATATACTGCATCCACAACACTTTTATCTGGACCCGAAATCGAATTTCCATTCCCAAAATCCCAAGAATAAGTCAGCGGCGCTGCTCCTTGTGAGGCCCCTGCGTTAAGTGTCACCTTAAGTATATTGCAGTCTTTATCCTTGCTTGAGGTAAAAGAAGCTGTTTGAGCAAAAGCGCAAAAACACAAAAGAAATAGTCCCGATATTATCAGATATATTTTTATCATATTTTGTCTACACAGTTTATATTGGTCGGCGTCCTTGCCTAAACTATAAGTCTCAAACTTACTTATTTCCTTTGCGATATACTCACGTCGACAGCTGCTAAACACTGCCCAATTTGTATCATGAACTAGATCTCTCTGGTGTGATGAAACCTATCAAATTGGAGGTTCCGTTCTTTCTCCTAGTATTACAAATTTAGACGAAAACACAAATCCTTTCTTGAATAAATCGTGAACTGTCCCCCAAACTAGTCGAGGTATCTTTGAAAAAGGAACGTGTCAAACACGTTCCTCGAACCATTATCAACCTACCTACCTTATAACATGACCATTTTGCTTTGTAAAACCTTTTTGGTTCCATAGGCATATATCACATATAAACCTTTTGCGAGGCCTGCTGTCTCTATCATTTTAGAAGTTCCCTCATAAACCATATTTCCTGACGAGTTATATATCTGAATTTTACTAAAATTTTCCAAGGCTACGATTTCAAAGGTCCCATTGGAAGGGTTAGGAAAGACAGAAAACCCCTCTTCAAGTAAGTCACCGGAGGTAGATGTAACGGGCCCAGAAGACGAACGGTTACCCATCCCGTCAACGGCGACGATATCGAACTTATAAGTGGTGGATGGTTTAAGATCCTTAAGGGTCAAGCTTGTACCATCGACATAATAAATGCTGCGCAATTCTGCAGGTGCACCAATTGGAGTAATCTCATAGTATGCTACACCTCCATTGCCATCTGAAGGCGCCGTCCAATTAAGTGTAGTGGTAGTTTCCGTATTATTGGTACTAGCGTTGAATTTTGGTGCGGCGGGAGCCTGAGTGTCTGAATAGGGAGCACCACTTCCGTTCGAGCCAAATTCTTTCCAACCAAGGTCTGGTTCTTCTACCACGTTTTCATCATAGAGTGGACCTAATTTAACGCCTTTGTCTATCGCAATAGACCCAGCCTTCAAATCATACGTGCGGGTAAGCGGGTCCGATGTGTTGCCTTGATTAAAAACACTTGGGTTTTCAAATATGCTACTTAGTACGGTATTGGTCGTAGAGGGCACTCCTGTATTCATTATGTTGTTATGAAACTCTGACAAGGTCAACAGACCGCCATATGCAAAACTGTTAGGGTCCCTATTTGCTGGGTGACTCATAATGTTGTTAATAAATTTCACATTTCTTCCGTGAGTATCACTTGAAGTACCCTCTACAGACTTACTCTGTCCATTGTACCCGTTGGTTAACAAGACATTGTTAAAGAAATTTACCTCAATAGTTGCTTTCAATAGGATGGGTGTATGCACATTGTAGACTACGTTATGGTCTATGTTATACTTTCCTGTGTTTTTAGGGAGATTTGTATCAAAGGTGCCATAATCAAGATAGATACCAGCTCTACTTATTCCATTAGCAGCCTGGTTGCTGATATTAAAAATCTGATTGTGATCTATGCGAGTATAGTTACCGTTCCAAGTCACCATGTCAATGGCCCCGCTATCCCAGCCCCGACGCATAAAATCCCAAATAATGTTGTGATGAATTCGCATCTTATTTGGATTGCCATCACTACTCGTCCCGCCACGTATCATCATAGCAATCGAAGGAGTATTCCAAATTCTATTTCCGTCGACGTCTGAGTCGATAAGATAATCGTTGAAACACATAGCTCCTGAATTAGCGCACAAATAATTTGCATCCGTTATTTGGTTATTTAAGACTTTCAGATTGCGCCCTCGAAGATTAAGTGCAGATGTGGCGGTATATTGAATAAAGCAATTCTTTATGGTACTATTTATTGCGTTTAATACCACCCCTGTCCAGTCCTTAAATTCACCCTGCCAGTCACCCGTCATGGAAGTCTGATGTGAAGGGTAAGTAAACGTTAGGTCATCTAAAGTAATATCTGATGCTCCTGCCGCCACATTCGGCTTGCCACAGCAGAAAGCAGGATCGCGGGGGTCAGAAACACTAGAGTAGGAACAGGCGAAGAATTTCAATCCTTTAATGGTATAGCCGCCTTTAGCCGGGTCTGTATCTGAATAAATCCCCCAAAACCTTCGTTTCGCCTCTATTACATTTAGAGAACCTGATGCTTGAGGTATCTGTCCATCTTTTGTCTTTACATATAATATCCCAGTCGTTGGGTGCTTCCACCATTCGCCACTTCCAAGCATGTTATTGATGCCTCCTGCGATAGCTACGCCTGCAGGTGTTGGGTCGTAGAGGAAATACTCTGTACCCGCACCAATACTCCACGGCGTTTCATCACCTCTTCTTATATCTACTTCGCTCCATTTCAAGGTTATAGTATTGCCACTGACACTTAGGACTTCTGATGTAAAGCCCTGGCCATCGACATTTGGCCGTGACAGGTTTATCCATACTTTAGCACCTACCCACCTGTTGTCATTCCCCTGGTTAAATTCGTTGTCGGTGATAGTAAATTGGAAATCCTTCGTCTTCGGAGCTACTGATTCAGCAATACCAT
>DASVUU010000126.1:0-1944 GCA_036386935.1 Cytophagaceae bacterium
CTACGTTAATTGCCGGACGAACACCAGAGTTAAATAAATCTGACTCCAGGAAAATTTGTCCATCTGTAATCGAAATTACGTTAGTTGGAATATATGCAGAAACGTCACCAGCCTGTGTTTCAATAATTGGCAATGCCGTTAATGACCCGCCACCTTTTACGATAGGTTTCAAAGCATCTGGTAAATCGTTCATATTTCTAGCAATGTCATCATTAGCGATAACTTTTGCTGCTCTTTCTAATAATCTGGAATGCAGGTAAAAAACGTCTCCGGGATACGCCTCACGTCCCGGTGGCCTTCTTAAAAGAAGAGAAACCTCACGATATGCTACAGCTTGTTTTGATAAATCATCATAAACAATTAACGCCGGACGGCCCGTATCACGAAAATATTCTCCGATAGCAGCACCTGCAAAAGGAGCATATACCTGCATTGGAGCAGGGTCAGAAGCATTTGCAGCAACAATTACAGTATAAGCCATAGCGCCTTTTTCCTGCAATGTTTTAGCAATTCCAGCTACCGTTGATGCTTTTTGGCCAATGGCAACATAGATACAAAATACAGGTTTTCCTGCATCATAAAACTCTTTCTGATTAAGAATGGTGTCTAGACAAACCGTTGATTTACCAGTTTGACGGTCACCAATTACAAGTTCTCTTTGTCCACGTCCTACAGGGATCATAGCATCGATAGCTTTTACTCCGGTTTGTAATGGTTCTGTAACAGGCTGACGGAAGATTACCCCTGGTGCTTTTCTTTCTAAAGGCATTTCGTATAATGTCCCTCCTATTGGCCCTTTACCATCAATTGGCTGACCTAATGTATTTACTACACGGCCTACCATTTCTTCACCAACTTTTAGTGAAGCGATACGTTGTGTTCTTTTTGCTGTAGAACCTTCTTTGATTCCGGTATAGGGTCCTAATAATACAACACCTACATTATCTTCTTCAAGGTTCAAAACAATTCCTTCAACCCCGTTTTCAAATTCTACCAGCTCACCGTATTGAATGTTTGATAAGCCGTAAACACGGGCAATACCATCACCGATATTCAATACTGTTCCAACTTCTTCCAGCGTAGCACCAGATTCAAAACCTTCTACTTGCTTTTTTAATATTGCTGAAATTTCAGCAGGTTTAATTTCCGCCATAATTATTTATAAATAACTAGTTACTTAATTCTCTTTTTAAAACTTGTAATCTGTTAGCAATAGAAGCATTATACTGCTTATCGCCTACTCTTAAAATAAATCCTCCGATAATGGATGGATCTATGATGTTTTCAATAGTGATTTTTTTATCTGAAAATTCTTTGATCTTATTGGTAACCTTTGCTTCTAAGTCAGCATCCAAGGGAATAGCCGTAGTTACAACTGCAACCTGCAAACCGTTTAAAACATCAGATTGTGCTATATATTGTAAAGCAACATCTTGTAAAATTTCAAATCTCTTGTTTTCGAATAATAAATGAAAAAGACCTTTTGTTAATCCATTAGTTGTTCCGAAAACTTCTGTCAGTGCACTTTCTTTAACGGCTACAGAAACTGTTGGGTTTTGAATAAATGCATTCAATTCCTCATTTTCTTTAATTGTTGAAGAAATCAAAACCATATCATTATAGACTTCCTGTATAACTCCTGAAGAGTTAGCCATATCTAAAATTGCTTTTGCATAACGAATTGCTGCTCTGGTTCCTGACATGATTTTAGTTTAATTTTACGTCACCTAACATTTTCTCTACTAATCTATTCTGAGCTTCTTTGTTAGATAATTCGTCTTTTAGTAATTTTTCAGCAATTTCAAGTGACAATGTAGCCACCTGAGATTTTAATTCTGCCATAGCGGCATTTTTTTCTGCATCAATTGCTGCTTTTGCCTGTGCGATAATTCTTTGACCTTCGGCCTGAGCTTCCTGTTTTGAATCAGCAATCATTTTATCCTT
>DASVUU010000127.1:0-2388 GCA_036386935.1 Cytophagaceae bacterium
CTACTTTATTGCCCTGATTTTTGTCAGGATGGTACTTTTTAGCAAGCTTTCTATAAGCTTTCTTAATCTCATCCTCGGTAGCTGTTTTTTCTACTCCTAAAATCTTATAATAATCCTTTGCCATATTTTAAACTTGCTTTGAAGCTAAGACATATAATTTATAACTAAAATTTTTTGACAATGATATTGATCAGTTTGCGTCAGCTTACTGCTTCTTTAAAAATCTATTTAAATTTTAAAAAGTTTCCTGAAATTATTGCAAGGGCTTCTTTGATGTTCTGTGATAGAATTGGAAACTATTGTCCAATTTGAATAATCCTGATAAGAGCACTGTATAATCGGCGAGACGGTATTAATAAGAAAGTCCCTTCCGCGTGAGGGATAGAAGCGGTTACCCCACAGGCCCCGCTTTTCGCGGGACGAGGAGTAAAAGCGAATAGCCCGGCCGTAGGACACGCCATCTACTTTTAAACAAATAATTGGGGAAATAAACTAATTAAATCCTCTTTCTACGGCCATCTCATAGGCCTTGTAATAATAAACCGTTAGTCTCTCCCAACTGAAGTTTTCGGAAGAGTTTTCCACTTTATATCGTTGAGTAATTCTATCTCGACGGGTCTGCTTTACAAAAGAAAATAATTGATTGGTGAGTTGCTCTGCGGCCTGGTGGAAGCTTTTATTTCTTCTATTGACGACATACATTCCTTTCTCTTCCTTGTCCTGTATAGTCTGCAATACGTAATCTCCAAATCCTGCAAGGTCGCTGGTAACGGCGGGTACACCGCTTGCGCTCCATTCTAAGGGTGTGTAACCCCATGGCTCGTAGTAACTAGGGAATATACCCAAGTTGCACCCACGAACAAATTGACCATATTCCATAGCAAACAATGGATTCGTAGGAGCGATAAAATCAGGATGGTAAACAATCTTTACTTTGTCGTGGGCATTGTTTACCATATGGGAAGTACGTAAAAAATTGAGAATATCATCGTTTGTATCTACCATGTTATGAGTAACTACAAGTGGTAACTGCGGTGATTTCCATGATTGTAGCTCTCTCTTGAGTCGAAGCTTCCAATAGTCGTCAACGAATGCACTTAGATTAGGTAGGTTTGGCTCGATGCCTGCTGCCGCGGTGTGGAAGAGTTTCTCGCCGACCTTCTCGGTAATTGCATCGCATGTTTGCCTTATCTCCTCCATCATCGCTCTTGACTGAAGAACCGTTGGATTTAATGAATGAAAAGGCTGTTTGGTAATAAAGAACATAACAATTGTCATATCAATATTGTCCTGCCTCATGCGCCAATTCAGCCTCGCAAGCGCTTCTAACGTTACATCAAAGCCTTTATTTTTGTACTCGTACCTTCCTGAGGTGAAAAAATACAGGGTGTTGTCAAGATCAAATGAGTAGCTATTAAAAAAATGTCCCATCACAAAGCGATGGATTTTTTCTTTATATTCTAAATGGAGATTTTGAAATTCGTGTGAGGCAATAAATCTTTGAATGTTTAATCCGTTTGGAAGGATCAAGTCGGGATTCCTGCCCAACAGAGCTGTACACTCGCGCGCGGTCACTTCGCTTACAGTTGTGAAGATGTGCGAGCCATGAGCAGCAGCTCGTTCTATTTTTACCTGACATTCAATATTGAAATTTTTTGCCTCTTTTTCCCAGTCAAAAAATGGCAAATGCCCATAAAAATCCGAATCGTTCATAGCCAAGTATCTACCAAGCATGGTGGCATGGGTAGTGAACACCATCGACACAGGAATATTTTCTTTTCTTATTTCGGGAATAGAGGAGCCAGCCATCCATTCATGAATATGGGCAATGACTGTTTTGTCTGTTACTTCAGGGTTGGATAATTCTTTTAGAAATATTTTAAATAAATCGCCGAATGCAATTACTTGATTAATTAGGTCATCATTGTCTGGAGTGGAAATCCCGTGATTTGCCCACAAGGCATATTTAATTTCAGCAAGTCTGTGGTAAATACTAAACGGGTTGAGAAGTACAACTTTGGGCCTTCCAGAGACTAGCCAGGTTCCATAATGAACATCTATTCCTTGATCCCACATTCTTTTTACCGCCATTCCGAAGGAATCGGATAAGTCTTCTATCGCCTCGAACTCTGCTGGAACTTTGTTGTGGACGTATGGGCCTACCAAACAATAATTGTCTCCCCACCTTTCCTTTATACATGGTGCCTTTGACCTAATAACAGTGTAAATTCCTCCAACCTGATTGCAAACTTCCCAAGCGGCCTCGACCAATAATGATTCAGAGGTATGTAGTTCCTTCATTCTGACTTATAAAATTTAAAAAAGATGATAATGTTAAACTTAGATCCGCTTGTCTTTAGCGATATAAATGTAGGACGAAATATATAG
>DASVUU010000128.1:0-2121 GCA_036386935.1 Cytophagaceae bacterium
GGGTAAGATGGCTGCAAATGGCTGCCCTGTTTCCTATACTTTGGACGCACGAGGGAGACGAGCTCTATTTTGGTCAAAAACAGGTTTTTGATCAATCAGCACTAACAAAAACCATGTTTAAAAAATATGCTAAGCTTCATGTAAAATTCTTTCCTTATATCAATACCCTTGTAAAAGAGGCCAAAGAAACTGGGGTACCCGTGATGAGGTCGCTCTATCTGCACTATCCCAATGACGTGAATACAGTGCAGATCGAAGATGAGTTTCTTTTAGGAGATAGGGTACTAGTGGCCCCTGTTCTAGACTCTGCGGCAAGGAGCCGATCCGTTTATTTTCCTACTGGCAAGTGGTATGACTATTGGACGGGAAAATTAGCTGCAACAGGTCCAACTAGGGTAACGGTAAACTCTCCACTTGATCACCTTCCTGTATTTATAAAGGAGGGATCGATTCTGCCTCTCTATAACCAGAACCATATCGAAACGCTGGTAAAAAATGTTCCCGGTAAAAATGATTTTGAATATGCAAATAGCACCATGGAACTCAGGTTCTATGGTACTGGAGATGACCGGTTGCAACTTTGGGATGGAACACAGCTAACGGCGCAAAGAAGTGCAGGAAACGATGGAAATTGCTCTACTTCTGGCGCGCCCTTGAACAGGGTATACACCTGTAATTTTAACGATTCGGAAAAAGTGATCTCCGCTATTGAAAGCTCTTCAAGATTACGGGCAAACATTTTTCCCAACGCCTTTGAAAGTAAGATTACTATTACCCTAGACAACGTAAGCACTCATAAAGTAAAGGTGTCCATTGCAGACTTGGTTGGACGACCTATTTACCAAACCGAAGAAAACAGTAGCAGCTTCGTACTTGACCTATCTTTCCTGCATAATGGAATATATGCTATAACAATCGAAACAGGAAATGGGAAATTCACAGAAAGAATTATAAAAAGATAATTATGAAGATGGATGTGCTCTCGATGACGAAATGACTATCCACGACGACAGCGGAGAGAAAAAACTGTGCCGTTCATTGATAAAAACAGGTGGTTCGTTGAATACCTGCAAGATTAGTGCAGCGTTGTTAAAATATTTAAGTCTATAGTATTATAACGGTAATATTGGGGACGGTTTTGGGATATAAGTCATGCTCGAGGGGTTTAACCTTGAGATTGGTTGATGTGGGAGGGTTGGATTTGGGGAAGATTTTCCCCATAGAAAGCAGAAACAAGAATAATCCCCCTGAAGACTATGAAGTAGGTACTTCATAGCGTCCTACGGTAACTTACATGTTAGAATTAATAAACGCGCAGAGAAAGTTTACCAAAAAATTAATAAAAATAAATTAAACGCAATAAGTCTATGAAAACAAATTTTGTAATCGGCAGAATCGCCCTCATGTCCCTAGCTATTATTTTCCTTTTTTCTTCCTGCAAAAAGGATGATTCATCCGCACCGAGCGCAAACCAAAATAACGCAGCACGGGGAACTGTAAGTTATAAAAGAGATGGACAGCTAATTACAGCGAGTCAGCCGGTGATTTTGACTTCAACATATGACCAATTGCTCAAACCAAGCGACATAAGCCCCAATGGTAATTATTACAGTTGGATGTCGAAGTCCAACGACACTTTAAAGAGCTTCTGTCTTGGGGTTATAAAGCCTAACTCAGCAACAGACACCACATCAATAAGCATCTTATTGTTCAGCAACACACCTGTGTTGCTAGCGAACAAAACATTTACAATGAGCAAATTTTCATTTCCCTACTCCTCAGCCAACGGACAGGTCATAGCAACGGCGTTTAGTGGCAGCACGTCAGAAACCGGACCAAAATCGTCTACTTCTGATGTTACGTCCTTGACGGGCACCATCACTTTCGCGGAAGTAAACGAAGTAAGCTTTAAGGCTTCGGGTACATTTAGTTTCGACATCGCAATTAAGCGCAGAGACAACGGGAAAATCGTTTCTTATAAGATCACGGAAGGGCAGTTTAATGATATTTCTTTTCAAAAATTCTAGTCTAATACTTCGAGGCATGAAAAAATTTATATGTTCCGCTGCCATTCCGCTGATCTTCTTGACGGCCCCCCTTTATGGCCAGCGAAAAAACGCA
>DASVUU010000129.1:0-17157 GCA_036386935.1 Cytophagaceae bacterium
GTCAAACTTTATTGTCTCAGCACCTACTTCAGACGCTAGATCTTCGAGCGCTAAACTTTCTAACTTCAAAACCTCAGCCTGCTTTGTGCTTATAACAGCTAAAGCAGCAACCATAGGAGTTTGGGCGAAATTCAAATTAGCAAAATCTTTATTCTTCTGCTCTTTATCATTCTTAAAGGAAACATCATCCTTACCATCCAACGCTAAAGGAGTATATGGGAGACTTTTCTCTCCAACAATTTGGCTTAGATTTTTGGAGTAGTTATTAAGCTCCTGCTGTAAAACATAGCCTTTGCCTTTTTTGCTTCCTTCAGGCCCTACCATTATAACTTCAACAGCAGTCTCTTCCTTTGCGCCTTTATAGCTGCCATCCTCTTCCCGTCCACCAGTTGTTTCGATCAATTCAGACCTAAGTTTGTCAAGCATAGCTATAACCTTACTTGTCTCAGCCCTTACCTTCTCAGCTTTAGTAAGTATTGCTACGTCGCTTGCCTTGTTACCAGCATCGCCAACAGCCTTTTGTATTTTCTGCTTCGTCTGACCATTAATCTTTTCAGCAGAGTTTTTCGCAACCTGTAAACTGTCATCCAAAAACTTAAATTTTTGAATGATGGCAGAGCTAACCTGGAGTGCCAGCAACGCTGTAAGCACCAGGTACATCATGCCTATCATTTTTTGTCTTGGGGATTCTTTTCCTCCTGCCATGTCTTTTCTTCTTTACGTTAAATAGGTGAATATTAAGACCTCATTGCAGATAGCATATTGCCATAAACATTATTTAGAGAAGTAAGATTTTTAGATAACTTAGCTAATTCATCTTTGAATTGTTGAGTATCCTTACTTGCATCAGCCATATTCTCCATTGCAGAAGAAAGATTGCCATAAAATTTATTCATTGCTCGTAAGTGATTATTTGCATCCTGAAGTTCCATTTCATAGACAGCATTTAAAGCACCTAGATTCTTTGTTATATTTTGAACTTGTGAATGGTATTCTTTTGCGTCTTGAGAAGCATTAGCCATTTCTGACATTGCATCTACAGTTTTTGCATAAGATTTATTCATTTCCAATATAGATTGAGAAGCTGTTTTCACATTCGTAGCATATTCGCTAGACGCTACTGAAGCATCAGATAGGTCTTTTAAGTTAGCTACTGAAGACGATAGATTATTGAAGCTAGCACCCAATTTACTGATTGTATCTTGGTTGATGTTAGCATCTGACATCATCTCATCTAATTTCTTTGTTACAGAAGTAGTAGTTGCATCATCACCATCGTCCTCATATCCTTCATAATCATCTGCCAATTGAGGGTAAACTCTAGCCCAATCTGGATCTTTGTGTATCGGCTGGAACGCACTAAAAGCAAATATTAAAGCTTCAGTACTTAAACCTACCACTAGCATTGGACCAGCACCTGGCCAGTGCATAATTTTAAACATCGCACCTACGATTACTATGGCTGCACCAAGTCCATAAATCATTGGCATTATTTTGTCATACAATACATCGCTAAAACCACCTTTTTTTGAGCTCATTTTTTTTAATTTGATTTTTTAGTTAACAATTATTTTACCTGTTTATTTATTTCCAAAAATATACTAGAATTCAGCGCCGGAAGAACGGCCTAGATAAGTCATAACACATCTGAATCCAATATAAGACTTTGTAGTATCCTGATACTCGAAACTTCTTGTTCCGGTTTCAAGAAAGTAAGCAATATCTTTCCATGATCCACCTCTTATTATTTTACGAGGCTCATCATCTTCATAATAGGTAGGATTCAAATCCCATACAACAGGCACTGCGGCTTCATAATAAGCATCTTCACACCATTCTGAGACGTTACCAGCCATATCGTATAAACCAAAATCATTTGAAAAATATGATGCTACCGGTGACGAGTACATGAAACCGTCATCATAATAATTACCTCTTCCAGGTTTAAAGTTTGCAAGCATACATCCTTTTGCATTTCTCACATATGGATTTCCCCATGGGTACTTAGCCATATCTCTGCCACCTCGAGAAGCATATTCCCACTCAGCCTCTGAAGGTAATCTGAAATTTGGCATTTTAAATAAGCCTTGTTCAGCTCTCCAATTGTTCATGTGTTTGGTTCTCCATTCGCAAAAATATTTTGCAGCAAACCAATCTACACCAACAACGGGATAGTCATCGAATGCAGGGTGAGCATAATAATATTCCATCATCGGATCTCCCATATGGTGGGCAAAATCTCTTACCCATACACTAGTGTCGGGATACAATTCTGTGCGGATGTACTGCTCCCCTAGTGCCTCTAAAGAGTCGGCGAGCATAACGTCAATAAATTGTCTGTATTCGTTGTTTGTGATCTCAGTCTCATCCATGTAAAAACCTCCGATTGTAACTTGTTTATTTAAGTTAATCTGAGTAGCGGGAACATCCTGATCTGCCTGACCCATGTGAAACGTACCTGAGGGACACGTAGTCATTCCATAGGGAACATTCATAACCCAACCTTCTCGGCCCTGTACACCGATAAGGTCTCCACCTCCATCGTTGCCACCTTTACCACCTTTACATGCCTGAAGCAAAAGTGATCCTGAAAGCAACAGGAAGCATACATTGTTAATAACACCTAATTTATTCATAATCCTATTTAGTTTATTCTTTTTTTCATCAAGTTTAGTTGAACATAGATTGTTAAGTTAATAAATTTTCTAAGTAAAACGCAATTTTCAATTTCTATATTGTAATAGTACAATTAAAAATAAAATAATTTATAGTTTTTAAGAAAAGGTCTGTTAAGTTGGAAAAAAAAAACCAAAATACCAAGAATTAATTTTCGTCGTGCCTGTATCTAGGTGTCCTTACTTTTGGTCTAACTATTTCCCATGGTGCGGGGATGATATAAGAAAGCAATATTTCGTGAGAGGTTCTAGTCTTAGCCCCAACTCCACTTGTCACTAAATCAAACGCATATCCAATACGAAGGGCATTATTATTTTGTTTGTTTTTGAGAAGGTTAACCCCTACTAATAAAGTTACGTCATCATTTTTAGGAATTACACCGCCATTAGCTACTTCCTTTCTAGCGAACGACTGTCTAAACTGCAGACCAACCCAGAATTTTTCATTATAAGTAGCAATTCCACCCAGGTGGTAAGTGAGTTGCTTTAAATCCGTCTGAATCATAGTAGAAGGAGTTACTATAATCATGGTACCTACATTTAGATTGTAACCTCCCGTAATAAACATGTGATTGGCCAGCTGAGAATTGAAACTATCAAAACCATATGTAAACTTTGTCCTAGTTAAATGATTAAAGCTGACACCTGCATAATACTTGGTCGTCTTATACCAAAGTCCTGCACCCATATCAAATTTGGTTTGTGAAGAAACGCCTGTTTTCAGCTGCTGATAGATTTCATCTTTCTCATCTATTACCCTGTATTTATCCCCACTAATTCGTTGGTTCAACACGCCTCCAGCTAGACCTATACTCAATGTTCCAGGTCCAATTTTATACAAATAAGAGCCTGAGAGTTTAAATTGAGTAGTCGACAGAGGGCCTCTTGTATCATATACCAGGTGAGCACCAACGCCTAAACTCTTATTCAATAAAGGCAATAAGGTCGATCCGCTTAAAAGATGAGTCTGAGGAGCCCCTCCATCATCAATTGTAGGTTGGTATCCCAACCATTGAATCCTTGTTAAAAAAGAAAATCTAGTCAAACCTTCGGTACCAGCAAAGGCAGGGTTATAGTACAAGCTATTGAACATATATTGACTATATTGAGCGTCTTGCTGACTGAAGGCCGGTACAAACCCTAAGAACATAAGAACTACAAGCCATTGTAAAGTTAATTTCATAAATTTTATTTTGCTGAAAATATAAATTTAGCAATAATATTTTATATAAATATTTTTATAATTAAAAATAAAGCAAAAAACGACGAAGCAATCACTTTGAATGTCTAAGTCGTAAAGTGCCCATACGGCAAAAATCTATTTTATGTTATTTGTCCTTTTTATGTAGAATTCTAAGGCCCCAGTCATAGAGGGAGCGTTTGGGTGAGGAGCTTCAATATCTAGCACTAACCCAGCCTCTACCACAGCCTTCGCTGTTGTAGGTCCGAAAGCTGCTATTCTAGTATTGTTCTGTTTGAAGTCAGGGAAATTTTCTAATAGAGCAGTAATTCCTGAAGGACTGAAAAAAGCAATGATATCGTACGTCTCTATCGGCAGATCTTTTAAATCGCTGGATACAGTTTTATATATTATTGCTTCACTAAAAGTAAACTCGTTCTCTTTTAAAAATACAGGAATTTCTTCCTTTCTAATATTCGAACAAGGGTATAAATACTTTTCGGATTTATGTTTTTTAAGAATTTCTTCTAAATCTTTTGCGGTTCGCTGACCTGTGAAGATCTTTCTTTTCCGAATTACGATATATTTTTGAAGATAATTCGCAGTTTGCTCAGTTACACAAAAATATTTCATGTCAGCTGGCATTTCTAATTTGGCTTCTTGACAAAGCCTAAAAAAATTATCTATCGCATTTCTACTGGTGAATATCACCGCAGTATGGGAAAGAATATCAATTTTTTGTTTTTTAAACTCCTTTAGCTCAAGCGATTCTACTTGTATAAAGGGCCTAAAATCTAACTTAAGCCCCAATTTATTGGCCAATACGAAATAGGGTGATTTCTCATCAGTTGGCTTTGGTTGGGAAACCAATATTGAAGAAACTTTTGTATGTCTATCCTTTGCTGTTTTTGTCTTAGCTTCACTCATTATGCCATTATTTTTCAAGGTGATAAGATCTAATTTGTAAAAATCTTTATCATAATTACAAAGGGCAATATTTCAGTGGTGCAAAGGTAAGAAAATAAATATAGATTTCTAAAGCCAGAAAGTTTAAAAATTAAAAGAGAATTTCGAAGTACGACTATTAAGAACACAAAAAAGATCAAATAAATAAATATTGAAGAGGCAAATTTGTGTTCGAAAAAAGGAAAGGAAAGGCTCACAATTAGCAAACTGACTATTAGGATATTAAAGTTTAACAAAACTTTAATTAATTCAAAGAATTGGATTTTGACAATTTCTTCAATATTGTAAATCCAACCTATGAGTTTCATGAAAATAAACTTTGCGGTAAAAAATAGAATAACCATCAAAGCTAGCTTAAAAAAATAACCAAATGTGAGAGCGCTCGATTGAAGGTTTGAATCAGTCAAAAAGTGATTAGTAAGAAGATAGATTAAGGCAACTGCGAAGGAATTGATAAGAATAAAAAGTAAGCCAGGTGTACTTACCGACTTTATCACCAGATCGTCCGAAGCATTGTTTGGCAACATATAATTGAGGCTGAAGAACTGTGAAAATCGTCTAGGATACCTAGTCTTTAAGATGGCGAGAAGTGAAAGTATAATCAAATAGCATATAATATAAAGGTCTCTTTCGCTAATTTCTCTTTTAAGAATAAATATATTATTGCCTGATGCCTTTTTTATTACCGGCTTTTCAAACCCTATAAAGACATTTTGATAAGGTAATTTTTGAGACTCATTATAAAAAGTAATTAGCTCCTTATGGACAATTTCTTCGTTGATGATATCACTTATTTTGATCTGGATGTATTTAACTTGCTTGGTGGTATTTTTAAAAACCAGTTTTTGATTTATAAACAAAGCCAGCTCTGGCGCAGCAATAAAATTTAGGTTGTAATTCTTATATTTTTTAAGATCTACCTTTTGAGTTATAGAAGTTATTTTATCGTTTACGGTAGTGGTATAGGGGACATAGGCTTCATACTTCCTGCTAAAAACCAGCCAATCGTTGTCTAGCGTTCTTACTATGGCATTATTTAGGGTATCCTTTTCCCAATTTGCTGAAGCACTGAGGGAGAAGAAAACTCCAACAAAAAAGAAAATATATCTCAAATTATCTCTCACTAAATGTATTCCTTCTTGACCTTACCATGATTTCAACAATAATACTGATTAAAATCCCATATGTTAATAGGAGCCCAAATAAATAATTTACAGGCAAAAATGAAAAAATTTGAATTCCCAAAATAGCAATAATATTAATCACGGCCAGTATAGCAACTGATCCTATTTGTGTAAATCCTAATAATATGAATCGATGATGAAGGTGGTTCCTATCTGGTAAGAAAGGTGATACGCCAGCAACAAGTCTTAAGAAGAAAACCCTTAGCGTGTCTAACACGGGTATTACAATGATAGCAAAGCCTAAGACGGCACTATTATGCACTGGGCGCATTTCTATAAATTTTATAACAAGCACAGCGATAATGAACCCGCAGACCAATGAACCAGCGTCGCCCATGAAAATAATGGCTTTGTGAAAATTGTACCTTAAAAAGCCTACAATACCACCTAACATGGCAAAAGCCAAAAGGCCAAAGGGATAGTCGGGCGCCATTCCGAAAATAAAAAAATAAACTCCCAGCGTAAATGAAATTATGGAGATTATAATCCCTGCCAGTCCATCTAACCCATCAATGAGATTTATTGCATTGGTTACTCCTATTATGAAAAGGAAGGTAATGCCATAGCTCATTCCATATTCCAACTTATATATCCCAAAGATTCCTTGCAAGTCGGTTATTCTAATATCCGCATTAAATAAAATGATTCCAGTAGCTATAACCTGTACGAAAAACTTCTTGAATACTGAAACTGACACCATATCGTCCTTCAGTCCAATAAAAAATATCAGTACAGCTCCAGCCAAAACCTGTTGAATCCCATTTTCTACCTTACCGAAAATGGTAATTGCAGAAACTATGCCTGCAAAGATAGCCAGGCCGCCTAACCTAGGTATCAATAAACTATGTATGGTGCGAGAATTTGGTTCGTCTAATAATCTTTTCTTTAAAGCAACCTGTATAATCGAGGGGATGGCAAAAACTGAAATGAAAAAGGCCCAGGCAAATGCAAGTAAAGAGTGATACAACATAGTGTTTGGTTGCCTATAGCAAGTTCTTAGTTGGTAAAGGGTGTTAAAAGGTGCTTACATATCCAAAATGAATTTTTGCAAGATTCAGCCGTAAACTCTGATCATGGGACCTACCGAGGGCAAAAACAAAGTTGAAAATCCCTGCATTGCTTTTGAACGATATGCCAGGTCCGAAGCCCATGGCAAAATCCAATTTTGACTGGTTTTTCAATAGCCCCTGATCATAGAAAA
Source organism: Cytophagaceae bacterium (assembly GCA_036386935.1). Classification (GTDB taxonomy): domain Bacteria; phylum Bacteroidota; class Bacteroidia; order Cytophagales; family Cytophagaceae; genus DASVUU01. The sequence continues at coordinate 7,207 of DASVUU010000129.1, forward strand.
TGAAAATATAGGAATTCACTTCTGTATAGAACCTATATTCCAAGTTTGATATAATGTATGAAGACGAAAAAAAATAGTTTTCGTTGAAGCCGCGTAGCGTCTTTAGCCCACCCAAACGATAGAAATCACCTAGCAAATAGGCTTTGTTGATATTGTACATCATACCGGAAGAGCATGAACCGTAGAAAGTGTAGTGCTTGCGTGTGAAGTAGTGTTCGAATTTTACATCAAATAAAAATTGAGAAATTTTTTTCCTAAGTGCAAAGCGCGGAGGAAGTTCTTCAATGATAGCTTTATTTCCGGTTGAGAATCTACAAAACAGATTAGAGCCTTCCCTGGGCATTAAGAAGTCATTTAAATTTCTCCATTCGTAGGTAAAGCCGTAATGGTAATAATCAAAGCTTACGTTTTCTTTTGACAAATTACTGCTTAATCTCCTACTAGTTTTAAGGCCTGAAAATATCCCCAATCTAGTTTTGGCGTTTTTTATAAATAGCGAACCCTGCCTATTGATGTTAAGGAAGCTGGTATCTTGTCGTAATAATGAAAAATCGATTTTTGCGTCTAGTGGGCCGATCAGCACTGGGTGGTAGTAGTTAAACTCAATAGATTGCGCCTCTACATTAAATCTTCTGTAGTGTAGAAGAAGCTTTTTGCCTGATTGCAGCAAATTGTTCAGATCGATATTCAGCTCCCCGGTTATGAGTAATTTGTTGCTACCGGCATTATTAATAAGTCCTATTACCCCATCTGCCTGATTTGCTTTTCGTGACTCTAAAGGAAATATAACCCTAGCCTTCTCTTCGGCGAAAATTATATCTGGCGGAGAAGCCTTGAGAAATGTCAAATCTTTCAAATAGAATTCAGCATTGTCCACCCTTTTTTGAGAAAATGGTTCTCCTGGCTTTATAAAAACGTATTTCGCGACAAAGCTCGGTTTGATTTTTAAGTTCCCTTGTAATTGAAGGGAGTCAAAGATAAAGAATGAACCACGTTCTAATATTAACCGGGCGTCGATGACTGAATCCACTATCTCAATACTATCAAGCCGAACTTGTGCAAAGGGATATCCATTGTTTTCTGCCTGGGCGATCAGTTTTTTTTGAATATCAAGTAGCTCTCTGGGCTTCACAACTACCGCCTGTGCAATCGAAGACTGGTTTTGCCGCTGGCTACTTCGAATGGTTAGATAGTCCCACAGATATTTTTTCCCTAAAGAGAAATAAAATAAAGATGTATCGGGATAAGTCGTTGTGGAATCAAATCTTGCATACAAATAGCCCTTGGTTTGGAGATAGGATGTGTAATTTAAGATTGGGAATTGCTTAGCTTTTTTAGCGGGTATAAATAAAATTATTTGGTTGTTTTTCGTTATTGAAGCTTCACGGCCTGAAAAATCTTGACCGATTACTTGGCCAACTAGAAGCACAAAGATGACCGCGACAAGTGCTTTTGTTATATGCCTTGACCTTAGAATAACTATAAAAATGCAAGAGGAAACCCTTGTGCAATTCATTGAGAGCTTCTTATTATATGTTAATTATCCTCATTCGTATCAATATTAAAATCCTTAGCTAGATTTATCTAAATTTGTCCGCTTTTATTTAAAGCTTTATCAACCCCACAACTGTAACAGAAAGATGAGCGGCCTCTATATTCATATTCCTTTCTGCAAACAGGCCTGTCACTACTGTGACTTTCACTTTTCCACTAATTTGAAATACAAGGCATCGATGGTAAATGCAATTTGCAAGGAAATTGCACTTACGAAAGATTACCTAAATGGGGAAAAATTGGAGAGTATTTATTTCGGAGGGGGCACCCCTTCCTTGCTATCTTCCTCTGAATTAGTGCAGATTTTTGAAGCCATTCATAAGTTTCATAAAGTAGAAGATAATGCGGAAATAACATTCGAATCAAACCCTGATGACTCTACTCCCCTTTTCATAAAAGACATCATGTCCTGTGGAATAAATCGCCTTAGTATAGGTATACAATCCTTCAACAACGAGGTATTACAATTTCTTCATAGAGTGCATGATTCAGAGCAGAGTCAGAGGTGTGTCAAAGAGGCACAGGATGCAGGGTTACATAATATAAGTATTGATTTGATTTATGGAATACAATCGGAAAACCACGAGATTTGGCGCAATGATTTGGAATTGGCCACCAAACTAAGCTTGCAGCACATTTCATCTTATTGCCTTACTATAGAGCCTAAGACCGTTTTTGGTAAATGGTTGAAAGATGGAACATTGAAGGAAGTGGAGGAAGAATTTGCTGCAGTTCAATTTGAAATGCTTACTGCACATATGGAAAAATCCGATTTCGCGCAATATGAAATATCCAATTTTTGTAAAAAGGGTAAGATGGCCGTTCATAATAGCAACTATTGGCGTAGCAAAAATTATTTAGGCATAGGTCCTGGAGCCCATTCGTATAATGGCTTATCTAGGCAAAGCAATGTCAGTAACAATATCAAATACATCCGGTCTATTGAACATGGAGAGAAAACCTTTGAAATTGAAGAGTTAAGTGAACAAGTCAGGATAAATGAATATATAATGACTTCTCTAAGGACTATATGGGGATGTGACCTTACTTATTTAAGCTCCTTCCTATCGTTTAACCGAAAGATATTCGAAAATAACATAGCAACCCATATTCCTTCCGACTTGATACTCAAGGAAGGTGATCAACTTAAATTGACTTCAAAGGGAAAGCTGTTGGCAGATGAAATTACCAGCAAGCTCTTTTTATAAAACTAATTTAGAAAAACTTTGTATTTATAATGTTATATTTGCCTGATTGATACATTGGAAATGACAAGTGAACAGAAAAAAGCTTTCCTTTTACTAAAGTTGGTTATCTTCAACTATCATGGTCTTAATGATGATGAGAAGAAAATACTCAGTGAGACGGCGGCTAAAATAGAGGGAGAAGCAGAATTAGAATGGGCTTACGGTTTTGTCGGTGATGACTTTTTTGCTTCGCTGGACAAAGCGAGGGAATATTTTTCCGAAACTATTGCAACATACGACACTGAGACAAAGCTTTCCTATTTAAATATGGTTTGGGACTCTACCAAATCGAAAGGTTACATAAGTGAAATGGAAGCAACTGGTATACTAAAGATGGCAAAGGATTGGGGCGTGCAGAAAGAATTGATTGTACTTATTAGAAAATAATCCCAGATCTCTAATAAAGTAATTTTTAAATATACCATTAAGCCATATTAGCATTGAAGAATTTCCTAAAAAGTTTTAAACCTTTTTTTAAAGCAATTCTTCATGATCTAAAAAAGAAAACCGGCTTCTATTCCAGCAAATACCCACTCAATCCTGTTTTAAAAAAATATATTAGCCTGGATGATTGGAGGCGCATTCCCGTGCAATTCTTTTTTAGCTCCAAGGCAAGCCTTCAAGAAAGACCATTCCCTTACGTAGAGAGGAATGAGCTCAAAAAAGAATTTCAGAACTTTCTAAAGGGGTATTTGAGGTTTTTCAACGGGCAGAATCTATACATCGGAAGGGCATATGATTGGCATACAAATCCTGAAAATAAATTTCAGTACGATGCGAGTAAACATTGGGCAGACCTGCACATAGACCAATCGACGCAGGGCGATTTGAAATATATCTGGGAAAAATCGAGATTTTCTTATCTCTATACAATTATCAGGTATGACTTACACTTTAAAGAGGATCAATCCCAATTTGTATTAAATGAAATACTTTCATGGATAACCAAAAACCCCGTTAACTCAGGTCCTCATTATATTTCCAGTCACGAGATAGCAATAAGGATACTAAATTGGATCTTCACGCTACATTATTACCAGAAATCAAAGCACTTAACCGAGGAAACGTTTCAAAAAATAATCCATTCCCTCTATTGGCAGTGCAGGCATATTGCTATCAAATCCCAACAACGAGGGAAGAAGTCTTCTACCTACCATCTCCTTACCGAAGCGCTTACTTTGTATACAGTGGGTCTTCTGTTTCCATTTTTCCCAGAAAGCGCTAAGTGGAAAGAAAAATCGAGGAAGACATTGGAGGAATCGGCATTTGAGCAAATATTAGAAGATGGCGCGCATGGCCAATATTCGATGAACTATCAAAGAACTGTAATACAGATCTACACTTGGGCTTTCTACCTTGCCAAGGCAAATAAAGAAGAGTTTTCCACGGCGCTATACGAACGGTTACAAAGGGCCATGGTATTTTTATACCAGCATCAAGACAACTTAAGTGGAATGTTACCGAACTATGGCGCCAACAATGGTTCTATATACTTTAAATTTAACAATTGCCAATATAGAGATTATAGACCGCAGCTAAATGCGTTATACTACTTCCAGTCTGGCAGGTCGCTTTATGATCCTGGCATGTGGGATGAAGATATTTTCTGGTTTACCGGGAAAACGTCCACTGAAAAGGCGGGAATACAGAAGAAAACAAAGTCTTATGATAGTGCTGGCTTCTATATATTGCGGTCGGGCGAAAAGTTCAGTTCTATCAGGTGTAGCACATTTAAGGAGGACAGCAACTTGTCCGAAAATTTGCATCTAGATATCTGGTCTGATGGAATAAATATATTGCGAGGATCAGGTTCATTCAAATATTTCTCTGAAGAGGAAGACATCAGCTTTTTCTCTGCACCTCATTCTCATAATACCGTTATTTTTGAAAGTGATGGATCTCAGGGTCCAAGTGGGGAGGTAAAACCTGTAAGCTCACGAAGAGAGCTGGGAAAAGTGGAAAGTCTTAAGGAATGGTCTGTTTTTAAAAGTAAGATTACTATAAGTCTAGCGGATGGCAGTGAAATAGGTCATAGCAGAAATATAAGACAATCGGTGAATGAATATATCTGGGAAATAGAAGATGTAATACACAACAACAAGTTGCCAGCGCAACAGGTTTGGAACGTTTCGCCAGATTTCTTCAAACTGGGATACAGCATAACGTGCACTGACAAAAACCAAAATAAGATCGACTATGCTTTGCAGGATGCGCTATACTCACCCACATATGGGGTGAAAGAAAACTCTAAGCAGATTATTTTTAGAAGCAACAAGAATTACTTCAAGACAAGAATAATAAAGCAGACGTTAGAAGCTTAACTTTGCGTGAGGGATAGAAGTGAAGAGCCCACAGTCCCACTCTTCGTGGGACGAGGACTCGCAACGGATAGCCCGACCCTGGCCATTTTCGGCCAGGGTCACGCCCAAAATTGATTTCCACACGAGCAGCAGCCATTGTTGAAATATTGCATTAATTTCTTTGCTAATCTGTTAACCGAAATATGAATAGGATACTATTTCTGTACTTGCTAACCTTCGTTGCGTCTGCATCATTCGCTCAAAAATCTATTTTCACCAGGCATGACTCTCTGAGAGGTGGCGACAATGAAATGAGGAATTGCTATGATGTACATTTTTATGATTTGAAACTAACGTTTGACATCGGTACGCAAAGCATAAGTGGGTCAAATAAAATTTATTTCGAAAGCATCAGGAACATAAACAAAATTCAAATAGATCTTTTTACTCAGCTTACTATAGATAGTATCACGAGGGGAAGGGAAAAGCTTGTCTTCGTGCGTGATAGTAATGCCACTTTGATAGATATGAAAGTAGAGAAGGGTAGAAAATCTATGATCGAAGTCTTCTACCACGGCAAACCTAAACAAGCCTTGAACGCCCCATGGGACGGGGGATTTGTCTGGACCAAGGATAGTTTAGGGAAAAACTGGGTTGGGGTAGCCTGCGAAGGAATAGGTGCTAGTCTGTGGTGGCCAAATAAGGATCTGCTGTCTGATGAGCCGGATAGTGTGCGTTGCACCTTCGAGGTTCCTTCAGAATACTTTTGCGTGTCTAATGGAGCGCTAACAAATACTATCAATAAAGGAAATGGATTTACCTCCTACGAATGGCGAACACATTCTTCAATCAACAACTACAATGTAACCGTAAACATAGGAGACTATGCCCATATAAAAGATGAATATAAAAGGACTAACGGCCAAGCGCTTGCTTTGGACTATTATGTATTGAAATATAATGAAGATACTGCCAGGAAACACTTCGAGCAAGTAAAGAGAATGTTGACCTGTTATGAAAAGCTATTTGGTGAATATCCCTTCTCGAAAGACGGCTATGCGTTGGTAGAAACACCTTATTGGGGAATGGAACACCAAGGCGCCATTGCTTATGGCAACAAATACAAAAACGACATCCTCGATTTGGACTATATCATCGTTCATGAAAGTGCACATGAGTGGTGGGGAAACAGTGTGAGCGCCGGAGATCATGCGGAGATGTGGATACACGAGTCATTTGCTACTTATGCTGAAGCTTTGCTGTTGGAATGCTTACATGGGAAAGAGGTGGCAAATATGTATCTAATATATCAAAGGGAAAGCATTCTCAATAAAGAGCCAATTTTAGGGCCGTTAGGGGTTAACTATAATAATTGGGAAGGGTCTGACATGTATTATAAAGGTTCATGGATGCTGCAAACCTTGAGAAATGTTGTAAACAATGATCCACTTTGGTATGAGACGATTTACAACTTTCATGAAAAAAACAAGCATAAAATACTAAATACCGAAGAGGTGATTTCATTTTTCGAAAAAAGCACGCAACAAACTCTAAAGCATATATTTTATCAATATCTAAAAAGTGTTGAAATTCCTACCTTCAGTTATTCACTGCAAAGGAAAGGAAGGCAGACGATACTTTCTTACAAATGGGAAGGTACAACTGCAGGCTTTTCAATGCCTGTGGAAGTATTTTTTGAGGGCACTGCTTATCGTTTGACAGCTACCACAGGTTCGCAGACTATCAGCCTTCCAGGAAAATCTATCAAATCTTTCTCTGTGAATACTGACCTGTTCTACGTGAATGTCAAAAATGTAAAATAGACAGAATATCTTCCATTGACGGGATTTCTCTTTAGGAAATAAAAAAAACCTGCTTTGCAAAATAAAAATATTTTTTATTCATATTTGAAGATTGGTATAATCTATCTAAGACGATGATGAGAAAATTTTTGCAACTATTGCTGTTAGTGAGCATTTTAATGAGTGGCTTTACAGGCAAGGCCCAAAAGACACCTAAGAGCGAGGGAGGAGGTACCCCAACAGGTTTTGGACTTGGACTAAGACTTGGCGATCCTACGGGGATAACTTTAAAAAAATATTTTGGTGGGAATAAAGCGATCGAATTTAATGTGGGGAGAACTTATAACTTTCAAACCTATGACAGAGATAGGTTCTACCGCTATGGCACTTGGAATAAGAAGGGCTATATCGTTGATGACACCTATTTTAGAAGAAGTAGATCACTTGCTTTTCAATTACACTATCTAGTTCACAAGGACATTCGCCTCTTGCCTGGCCTAAGGTGGTACATAGGTTTTGGAGGTCAAGTAAGAACGACAACATACTATTACTACTACAGGTATGCCTATACGGACGATGAAAGATACACGAGAGTAAATGTTGGACTTGATGGAATAATAGGCTTGGAGTACACATTTAAAGACGTACCTATTTCAGTCTTTTTGGACGCAAATATTTACTTAGAAGTTGTTGATGACCCTTTTGCTTTGGATGGCCAAGGGGGAATCGGAGCCAGGTATAATTTTTAAAAACCTTCTGTCCTATTTTTGGCCTGAATTAGCATACTCTTCCTAGCTAAACCTTTTGTTACAGCTCAAGTTGTAGCAAAAGGTTTGTTCTTTTATGGAAAAAAATTACCTGTATAGGGCAACGTTGTTGTTGCTGTTTCTTTTCCTTTTCTTTTCTGGATTGTACTACGCGAGGGATTTTATTGTCCCGATTGCAATATCCATTTTGTTGGCGATGGTATTGCTGCCGATTACTAAAAGGCTAGAAAAAGCAGGGGTACCCAGACTTATTTCTGTTATCCTTTGTTTACTTGTCATAATTGGCCTGATCGCTGGAATAATAATTTTGTTTTACTCCCAGGTGGTGGCCTTTGCACAGGACTTACCGCATATAAAGGTAACGCTTATTGAAAAATTTAAGCTTCTACAGAATTTTGTGGAGTCGAAGACAAATATATCGGCTCAGCAACAAATGAATTGGATAGAGCTTCGATATAATGACCTAATAAATTCCAGTGGGCAGTATGTACGTATGCTTCTAATGGGAATAACAGGTGGGCTAGCAATATTTGGATTAATTATTTTTTATATACTTTTCTTCCTTCTTTACAGAGTGAGGATTAACAATTTTTTCCTTCAGCTCGTAAGCGATGACAAACACGCGAAAGTTGAGAGCATTATATGCAAGATTACAGACCTGATACAGCATTACCTTACAGGTTTATTGATAGAACTAGCGGTTTTGGGAACGTTGAATGCCATTGGACTATTAATACTTGGAATAAGGCAAGCTATATTTCTAGGATATCTTGCTGGCTTACTGAATATAATTCCCTATGTCGGTAGTATGATAGGAAGCATATTCCCGATTATGATGGCCTTGATTTTTGGAGACTCTCTTACCACTGTGGTTGCTGTAATGGCATTGATGGCGACCACCCAATTTATTGACAACAACATTCTAACGCCCAAAATTATTGGTTCTCATATACAGATTAACCCGCTGGTTACTATCATGGGTATAGTATCGGGAGGGTTTATTTGGGGTATCCCTGGCATGATAATGTTTGTGCCACTTTTGGGCATATTCAAAATAATCTGCGACAATCTAGATCCGCTTAAGCCAATCGGGTACCTTTTAGGTGATGACGCGCCAACCTCTAACACTGGCTTATTGAAGAGAATTAAAAATTTATTTCATAAAACACCAACTGCCTAGATATGATGATATATAAAATCCTATGTTCTATTATTATTTGCTTCGTATTGACCACTGCAAACGCCCAGTCATCAAAGTCCAAAAGGGTCCTTATTTATACCTGTGATAAAAGCAACGTGAAGCAAGACAGTTGTTACCTAAAAACTCAACAGGCATATGGCTTTGTAACTCGAGATCTTGGCTGCATAAAGAGTAAAAAAATTGAAAAAAGATTTAATAAGAACAATAAGAAAGCTGAGAGAGAACTTGAACAGATCCACGGTGAGGAGTGGAAAAAGAAATTCAATGAAGAAGTAAAGGCTTGTCGGAAGGAGTAAATATTGATTGCTTATGGAAGGAGCTTGGGATTCCAAGCTCCTCTATTCTTCTCTGCTCGCAATGTTGCTTTGTACCCACGGCCTAATGATTAGCCTGGTAGCTCTGTCGTAGGTAAAATAACTGATGATCCAGTTTACGAATGTGGCGGCTTTATTTCTGAATCCTATAAGAAATAATAAGTGTACAAACATCCACATCACCCAAGCAAAAAACCCTGCGAATTTAAATCTTCCGAGGTCCACCACTGCTCTGTTTCTGCCAATGGTAGCCATACTTCCCGGATCTTTGTATTTAAACGCCTTAAGATCTTTCTTCTTAAACATTGCAGCCAGATTTTCACCAAGTTGTTTTCCTTGTTGTATCGCGACCTGAGCAACCATAGGATGACCTCTCGGTAAATCATCTTTAATCATCAATGCAATGTCGCCAACGGCATAGATATTATTATGATTTTGGACCTTATTGTAGGAATCTACCAAATAACGGTTCGCTTTTATTGCGCCTGAAGATATGCCTTCGATCGTACTTCCTGTCACTCCTGCTGCCCAAATAAGAGTCTGGGTTACCAAAGTTGTACCGTCACTTAACGTGGCTGTAAATCCATCGTAAGATTTTACTCCTGTATTTAATTTTATATTGATGCCAAAGCTCTTTAAATACTCATAAGATTTTTTTGAAGCATTTTCTGACATTCCCGCGAGGAGCCTCGGTCCGGCGTCGATCAAATAAATATCCATGTGCTGGAAATCTATTTCTGGAAGATCATGAGGCAAGACGTGTTTT
>DASVUU010000130.1:0-3328 GCA_036386935.1 Cytophagaceae bacterium
AAATAGAGATCCTGCTGAGGCAAAGTCAACGACAAGTCCTGAGATAAAAGAGGCTACTCCGGCGCCAGCGAATAAAAACACTCCCTCACCCAAAAAAGGCAAAGAGGCAAAGAAAAAATAATTAACGCAGCAATATAAAGGAGGCAAAGATGCCTCCTTTATTATTGATTTAAGATTCAGATTCAATACGTGTAAGATTTCAGGGAGATAAGTTGCATTGTCGAACCGCCAGCTCAGCTCGCCTCTGTCTTTCCTTTAGATTAAGAAGAGCCCAATTGGCATTGCTAACTTGTTAGCCTTACAACAATTCTGATTACCAGACATTAAAAGACCTTTCCAAAAATCTTATTCCCCAATACTGTAAATTTCCTGCCATTGAAGAATTTTGTGGCAAAAGGTATTAATTTTGCAGGGTCAATATTACATTTTTAAATTAGCTATGAAATGAGCACCACTGACACCTCCCAAAGAGGATATGAGGCATGCGAATTCCATGTGACAACTAAAACAAATTATAACAAATGAAAAACAAACATTTTAAGAGTTTAGTCCTGCTATTTCTCTTACTAAGTCCAGCTTTAATTTTTAGTCAAAATAAGTCAAGCGGTAAAGACGCCTACAACATAAAGTTAAAAGTGAACGGGCTTCCCAAAGACAGTTCTATATTTTTAGCCTACTACTATGGTGATAAACAATATATAAAGGATACGGCAAAGGTAGATGCCAGTAGTAGCTTTTCATTCTCAGGAAAAGAAGCCCTACCAGGAGGAATATATATGGCGGTGCTCCCTGGCAGAAAATACTTCGAGTTTATCGTGAAGGAGCAATTTTTTGGTCTGGAAACCGATACCAACGATTATATAGCCAATATGAAAATTAAAGGTTCTTCAGAAAACACGCTATTCTATGACTACCTGAAATTTATTGGCAACAGAGGTAGAACGGTCGATTCCTTAAAAAAGGAAATGGACAAAGTAAAAGACAATAAGGATGCTACTCAGGCGATCAAAGAAAAGATAGGAAAAATCGACAAAGAGGTGATTTCTTATAAAGAATCCACGATCACTAAAAATCCTGGAACATTTGTAGCAATGCTCTTTACAGCTATGAAAGACCCCGTGGTGCCGGAAAACAAGAATCCCTCCGACTCTCTTTTTGCTTTTAGGTATTATCGACAACATTACTTTGACAACATAGACTTCAAGGACGACAATATTTTGCGGACTCCAATCTATCATGAAAAGATGAAGCAATTTATTGAAAACTTCACCTACAGACATCCCGACTCAATAAATAAAGCGGCCGACTTTTTAGTGGATAAGACAAAGGCAAATAAGGAATTATTCAAATACACTGTTTGGTGGCTTACAAATACCCATGAGTCTGCCAATTGGATGGGGGCTGACGCAATTTTTGTACATATGATAGAAAAATATTATATGACTGGACAGGCCTATTGGTTAGACACTGCAAGAATCAACAAAATTGCAGAGCGCGCGAAGATATTGAAGCCTTTGCTTATTGGAAAAAAGGCTCCGAACATGTACCTACAAGATACGCTGGGAAAAACTTACGGCGTACATGAATTAAAAGCAAAATACACGATCCTATATTTCTGGGATCCGGACTGTGGACATTGCCAAAAAGCAACTCCTAAGCTTTACGAATCATATACTAAATACAAGGACAAAGGTGTAGCAGTAATGGCCATTACCAGCCACGGCGAAGAGGCAAAGTGGAGAAAGTATATCAAAGAAAATAAACTTCACTGGATCAACGTAAGAGACACTGGACCATACTATGACTTTAAAAAAATATATGATATTTACAGCACTCCTGTTATTTATATATTAGATGAGAAGAAGGAGATTATAGCGAAACGTATTGGTGTTGAACAAATAGAAGAGGTAATGGACAGTCTTTTAAAAATAAAGAGAGATCCTACCGAGGCGAAGGCAACACCTAGTCCTGAGATTAAAGAGTCCTCTCCTGCGCCAGCGAATAAAACCACTCCCGCACCCAAAAAAGGCAAAGACTCAAAGAAAAAGTAATTATAGAATGGAGGATATTAGAAAGAGGCTGTCTGAATAGGCAGCCTTCTTTTTATCCCAACCTTGCTTTCTTCAAAGAGAAAGTAAATGTGGAGCCTTTTCCTGGATTACTTTGCACCTGGATCCTCCCACCATTCTTTTCGATAAACTCCTTTACTAACCTAAGACCCAAGCCAGTTCCTTCTTCATTGGCTGTACCTTTTGTTGAATAATTATTGTCCAAATTAAAGATTCTGGTAAGCTCCTTTGCAGGAATACCAACTCCAGTATCTTTTACAATAACTTCAACTTTATCTCGCCCCTTTGGCCTCAAATTAATTGAAACAATTCCGTTGGCATTGCTGAATTTAATAGAATTGCTCATTAAGTTTCTGATGACTACATCTACCATATTCCTATCGGCACGAACCATGAAATTCTTTGGAACCTCATTTACAAGAGTAATTTCCTTCTGACTTGCAGAGGATAATAAACTAGCTATGTTTTCGTCCACGATTTCTTTGATGCTAAAAATTGTGGGGTTAAAATCAATCTTATCCATTTGAGAGCGGGCCCAGGTTAAAAGATTTTCAAGAAGATCGGTCGCTTTGACTGCCGAAGAATTTAGATGGCTGGCTATTTCCTGTTGCATCTCAACATCCTTGGTGTTTACTAGTAAGTCAGACAAAGCCCGTATTGCCTTAATTGGTCCCCTCAGGTCGTGACTTATAATGGAAAAAAACTTATCCTTGTTGGCGTTTAGAACCCTGAGTTCATATTCAATCCTTTCCTTTTTACTTATGTCTTTGCTAATAATAAACACTACTGCAAAAGCGATGAGGATCGCTACAAACCCTGCAATTATAATAAGCTGCTCAGTTTTAGAAAGATTCGCGTATGCATTGACTTTGCGCTGTGTTAACAGCCTTTTTTCTTCCAATTGCATTTTGAATTTTAACGCATCAATTTTCTCGTTCAAATCGATTACCCGTCTTATCCAGTCTTTATTCTTAAAATATTCTTTGTGGGTAGTATGCTCTAAAGAAAATCTACACATGCTCAATTTTTCATCAAGCAGAAGCTTAAGCTTAGAACTATTATGCACTTGCACGTGATTTTCAGAGGTTAGCTTTTTTATTGAAGCAACTGATAACCATAGTTTTTCAACTGATCTGTCGTATTTTACTATAAATCTTTTATCACCTGAGATGGTGTAGTTCTGGACATTCGCCTCGGCCTCTACCATTCTTAAATCTATCTGCTCCAATTCATTTAGTACGGTATAGGAGTATTCTACC
>DASVUU010000131.1:0-2909 GCA_036386935.1 Cytophagaceae bacterium
TCTAAATCCCATTTGCCAGTATCCCAGTAAGGAACAGTAGGGTAGCTGGTGTACCGTGGCGCAGCAATATTATATTTTTTTAGCAGAGCGGCGTTCATGCAGAAAGTGCTTTTGGAATGTCACAAACATGGCCTGGTGTATTGCAGAGCTCCCAATTATCCAGATTCATAATAGTTTTTTCGGCTATTATTTGCAGGGCGTCTACGGTAAGAAATGCCTGATGTGGTGTTAACAATACCCTCGAATGCTGTATAAAAGCCTTTAAAAGCGTGTCATCCAGGGTCTTTTCTTGATGATTAAAGAAAAAAACGTTATGCTCAAACTCATAAACATCCATGCCTATCCGGCTTATTTTATCATCCTGAAGCGCATCGAACACTTCGTGAGAATTAAAAATGGCACCTCGACTAACGTTGATAAGCATCACATTCTTTTTCATCTTTCCAATAGTTTTAGCATTTACCATGTGATGGGTGCTTTCATTTAATGGAACATGAAAGGAAATAATATCTGCTTGTCTGAGAATCTCTTCGTACGAAACTTGTTTAACACGGTTTACGCTACAGTAATCATCTACATCCTCAATGTCATTCACCAGAACGGTAGCCCCAAATCCACTTAAAATTTTAACCAAGGCCTTTCCGGTTCGGCCCAGGCCAACAATGCCAATGGTTTTGTGACTTATGGTAGAACCTACCAGGTTAGTTAAACTAAAATCATATTCCAGCATTTGATTATGTGCTGGAATGATATTCCGGCAAAGGCCAAGCATTAGCATTAAAGCATGTTCAGCAATAGACTCCGGCGAATAGGCAGGAATGTTCGAGACTTTTAATCCAAGCCTGTGAGCTTCAAGAAGATCGATATGATCTGTTCCGGTTGAGCGGGTGGCAATATATTTGACACCAAGATCCTTTAATTTTTGCAAAATTGGGGCAGAGAGATCATCGGAAGAGAACACCAGCACCGCTTCTTTTCCCTTGGCATATGATACGGTTTCAGCAGTTAACCGGTTGGAAATAAGGGTTATATCATGTTTTTTATTGTTAGCCTTTATTAAAAGCTCCTTCTCGCAGATCTTGCTGCTGTACGCTACCGCTTTCATACAATATTTGTTTAAAAACAAAAGTACAGGCCGTTACACTGCTGAGGTATGAGGTTTGTCAAAATGAAAAATGATCCTCATCATTTCTGAGATTGCCACGATGGTTTTCTTGGATTAGAGTACTTTAGGTAGGATAATGCGGCAGGTTAAGTAATAATTAAACTACCTGTCAAGGGCTAAACTTTGTTAACGGTAGCCAACTAGCATCTGCTAAGCTCCAAATGTTAAAGCATGTTAAACATCCTAAATCCAATCCCAATTCATCTACTTTTATTTTATGGGGATAAGAACTTTAGCTACTACTCTGATAATTGGATTCACTCTTCCTGCATTTTGCCAGATTCAAATTAAGGGGAGAGTAATTGATTCAAAAACCAAGAATAATCTATCATATGTTAACATCGGAATTAAGGGCAAAAATATCGGAGCCATCTCTAATGCAGATGGTTCCTTTTCAATTGATATTCCTCAGGACCAAATTCCGGACACATTAACTTTTTCGCTGGTTGGTTATGATGAATTTAAGGAACTAATACTTGTTTTAAAGTCTAAAGGAGATATAAGGGTACAGCTAGACCAAAAATCTACTCAGTTAAATGAGGTTGTAATTAAACAACACAGGTTGGTGGAGAAGAAATATGGAATCAAAAAAACAGGCATTATTCATTTTGTCGATGGTATATTCAAGAAGGACGACAGCTTTGAAATAGGACAGGTAATTAACTTAGGTGCCAAGCCGGTGAAATTGACTTCTGTCAATCTACATATTAATTCTTCCCGGATAGATAGTGCCAATTTTAGGATAAACTTTTACAAATATGATGAGGAGGAAAATCAGCCAACAGAGCGGATCATTGAGAAAAGTATTATCCAACGTCATGCAATTCGTGCGGGTTGGCTGAAATTTGATTTAGTCAATTATAACATTCGTTTAAAAGGGAAAATATTTGCGTCAATAGAATTCATTCCAGAAAATAAAGATGTTCAACAAATTTTTTACGAGATTAAAATCGGGGGTAGCTCGAAGAGTTTCTTTCGGAAAAGCAGCTTAGGGCAATGGGTTAGGCCACCACATCATTATTGCCTATTTGTAACTGCTTTAACAGATAAGAAAGCACCGGTAGAGGTTGACGATGTGGAGCCTTCAGCCGCCTTGGTTTTGCAATCTGATTTTTCGAAGGAGCCCTATAGTATCTTTGTAAGACTACCTAAAGATTATTCCAAAGAATCACAAAAAGTGTATCCGGTTATGTATCATCTTGATGGAAATGCTTTTTTCGACCCTATTGTGAATTCGGCAGAGTTACTATCGAAAAAGAGGAGAATAGCAATTGAGCCTATAATAGTAGGGATAGGCTATAAAAACGCCTATGTTATGGATTCATTAAGAGGTAGGGATTATACATATCCTACTTCGCTACCTATTGATAGTTTTGGGATAAGCGGTGAAGGAGCGAATTTTTACAACTTTATAAAGGCGAAAGTTATACCGCGAATTGACTCCGCTTACCGCACGGATAAAAGCAATCGAACGATTATGGGGCATTCACTTGGTGGGTATTTTGTGTTGTATAGCCTATTACGTCATTCAAACGATCAATCTATCTTCCAAAATTATGTTGCAGCGAGTCCGTCTTTAGACTACGAGGATAATTATTTAATTAAACAATTTGAGAATTCTCCCAGTTCAACAAATAACTTAAAGAAAGCCCGAGTGTATTTAACAATGGGGGAATTAGAGCTCGAAAATAATAAACCCAATGGTTTTTATAAGTTGTCTCAAAGCTTGGCCAAAAAGGAGTTC
>DASVUU010000132.1:0-10675 GCA_036386935.1 Cytophagaceae bacterium
CTTAGGTGCATTTGTAACTCCATTCTTCGGAGCTCAAGTAATTCTATCTGGTGTTGAAAAGAGTGAAAAAGAGTTGAATGCAATGTCTTCGTCTAATTTAGAAGCTTATAGAATATTTGAAGCCAATATGGTGAAGCTTCCTTACATAGGTTTGGCTTGTGTATTTTTGCTAATCGCTGTTGTTATCTATTTTTCTAACCTTCCAGAGATAGAGGAACAGGTAGAAGAAGAGAGCTTGCAAAGCTCTGATGGAAAAACTAGCGTATTGCAATACAAACACCTTGTACTGGGTGTCTTGGCAATTTTCCTTTATGTAGGAGCACAGGTAGGAGTAGCCAGTTTCATCATCAGGTTCATGCAATATTTACAAATCCCTGGGGTTACGGAAAGAAGTGCTGCGTCCTTTTTAGGCTGGCATTTGGGAGCGTTTATGGTAGGAAGATTTGTTGGCTCTGCCATTCAGCAAAAATTCGATCCATCTAAAATGTTAGCAATTTTCGCCGTAATTGCAGGACTTCTAACGGTTTTGGCAATTAACACCGATGGCATGATCGCAGTTTGGTTTGTCGTCGCGATAGGGTTTTTCAACTCGATCATGTTCCCAACCATTTTCACTTTAAGCATTAAAAACTTAGGAAAATTTACTAAAGATGGTTCTACCTTTTTGGTAATGGCAATTGTTGGAGCAGCAATTATTCCAGCCATTATGGGTTACATTTCTACCGTAAAAAATATCCAAGTCGCCTTTATAGTTCCAGCATTGTGCTATGTATATGTGCTGTTTTATGCTTTGAAAGGGTCGAAGCTAAATTAAAAAAGGCTTAGAGATTGCAGCCGCAATCTCGCCTTTTCTCTTATCACAATTCAGCGATTGGTAAGCCTACTCTAACTCTTCGCCGTAAAATCCTAACTGTCTACCCCATCGCGACATCCTTCTGCTTAGGCAGCAGTGAATTGGTATAGGAAATCCCAAGTATTGCTTATCCCCTATTGTATCCAAAACATTCCTTCTTTCAGATTAAGACCAAAACCGTTACGTCATTGACTATACGCCAAGGTTTGGCAAAGCATTCTAATTTGAAAAGCGCAATTTGAGTTTGACAGCGAAACCATCCCACATTCGCTTTGTCGTGCAAATAAGTCTTACATCTAAATTTTAAAGTAAGTGTGTCCAGATAAAATGTTACGTCGAATAAGTATTGCTTTAATGTAAATGTTTATTATATTTATTATAATTAATCTTGAATAGATCCAATTTGTAATATATTCAAGCATCGTCACGTCAAAATTACTCATCAAATTTATTGCCTAAACCGGTTTCTACTTAACGTCTATTTATGAATAAAACCATTACGATCGCAAAATTTTGGAAAGGATTCGTCATTAATTCAATATTCCTAATAAGTACAACCCTTACCCCTAGCTTAATCTATGGCCAGGTACAAGGCCCAGGGCTTGGCAATCTCCAATACAACCCGGACGAACTATTTAAAAATATTTGGTTATATGTCGACCCAACCCATATGGGCTCGAATGCAGTGACAATGGTAAACGGCTACTTAGTAATGACCTTCACACCTGACAGCGGAAAACCACCAGGAGGCCTCTTGGTTTTCGATGTATCCAACCCCCGGAAGCCTATCCTTATAAAAAGAATTATGGATGATAGAACCTCCACTTTACGGGAATGCCACGCCATAGGACAGCATGAAAAATTTATTGCAATTCAAGATGGTTGTGGCATTCAAATATGGGACTTTCAAGATGCCCTTAATCCTACCCTTGTAAAAAGGTTTTGTATAGATGGGTATTCACATGACGATTATGGAAGTGCTTGGCAGATATTCTGGCAAGCTCCTTACATATTTATAGGAAACGGAAGCCAAGGATTGGATGTAGTTGATGCAAGTGACATAAAAAATCCAGTGTTTGTAAAGCATGTGACTGTAGGCATGCAGGCCGGCCCCATTTTCGCCGTCGGCAATTTGCTTATTACTACTGCGCACGACAACGGGAGAGGATTTGCCCTCCTCGACATTAGCAATCCGAGGGATCCCAAACTAATTAATACGAACCCTGGTACGGAGAGCTTTTATGCCGCATCAGTTAATGGGAATAGGGTGATTACCTCCGCAAGAGGCAATTCTAACAATTCTACCTTTAGTGTACATGACATTTCTGATCCTACGAACATAAGGCTAGCTGGACGTCTGGATATAGGAAATTCGGACGATCAATTATACAATGCGACACAAGATCAATACATCTTTCAGGGCTGTCAAAGGGAAATCGTAAAAATCGATGCGACAAATGTTGCCAACATGAAAATAACGGGTCGAGGATCGTTAGCCATCGGAGGCGATTCTGATCATGGGCAAGTAACACCCATTGGAAACTTAGTATTTGTGGGCAATGACCATGGTTCCGGAAATGGATTCATAGTACATCAAACTTCACCGGATACAAGAGGCCCCGAGGTAAATATGATAAATCCGAGTGGTAATTCTGTTAGCCGAGCTCTCACAACTAGAATTGGAATTACTTGTACAGATAATATTGATATTAGCACAATTAATAGCCAAACATTCATCGTACGCCCCATTGGAGGCCAAGCGATTGCAGGCAGGTATAGCCACCAAACAATGATTGTAAACTTTTCACCCTCGCAGCCTTTACTTCCCAACACCTCGTATGAGATATTTCTTCCTAAAGGCGGCATAAAAGATTGGGCTGGAAATGGTATTGGTAATGATTTCAAATCATATTTCTCCACAGGTCCTACAGGACAATTTGGCCCAGAAAAAGCTAGCGGGCTTAGCGTGACGGAGCATTATCAAAAAGTGGATTTGAGTTGGGATAAAGGACTCGCAACAAAAATGGTTATACAGCGGAGTAATTCCCTAGATGGACCCTTCAATACGGTAGGGAATTCCTCCACAAGCGTCTATACGGATTTGGGAGTGGAAAACGGAGTTACCTATTATTACAGAGTAATTGGCGAAAACTCCTTCGGAGTGAGTCCTCCGTCTGCTGTATTGAAGGCAATTCCTAATTTCTATATTACTGATCTCACGTGGGCTTCAGCTACCAATGGATATGGACCTGCTGAGATTGATCAAAGCAACGGAGAAGATGAGGCGGATGACGGAAGACTGATCGTATTAAAGGGTCAGCCATACAACAGAGGATTGGGAACACATGCGCCAGCTGAAATTGTGTACAATTTGAATGGAACCTTCAAACGATTTATATCTGACATCGGCATAGATGACGAAATAGGGGATGCTGGCTCAGTTACATTCAAGGTATTTTTAGATGGAAAAGAAGTTTACAGTAGCGGCGTTATGACCGGTAACACTCCCACAAAAACAATTGACCTGGATATTCTAGCTGCCAAACAACTAAAACTCGTGGTTCTAGATAATGGGGATAAAGGGTCTGACCACGCCTCGTGGGGTGGTGCATTCTTGATATCTACAAATCCCGTCACAAGTATGAATGAGGAAAGACAAAATTTCAATGAAATTATTGTGAGCCCCAATCCTACAATAAATAGAATCAACATTTTTAGTGTAGAACAAATAAGCCACATAAGTATCACGGATATGGTGGGAAGTGTTTTATATGAAAACGGAGATGCATTTATTGGAGAGAAGTCGATCGACCTAAGCGGCTATAATTCGGGAGTATACCTTATTTCAATAAGGAAAGATACTAAAGTGGATGTAAGAAAGCTTGTTGTTGAATGATAGTATGAAATCTATCTATTTCATATTTTCGTTGCTCAGCTTTTTTGGGATTGAGGTCAGCCAAAGCACTCAGGAAGTTTACACAATATCGCAGAACAAACCATGCGTAGTTGGTGAGGCTATAACCTTTAAAATAAACACAAATGGAAACCCTATACCCACAGCCGCCTGGGATTTTGGCGACGGTTCGGGTTTGGGGAGATATCAAGCTGTAGATTCGAAAACCTATAGCTATAGCAAACCTGGAGTTTATCGCATTTTTGTGAGAATCAGAGGCGAAGAAATACCAATCTCAATCTCCCACACCGTAATTAAGCCTCTCACAGTGGTGCGCCCGAACCATTCGTCCACAATTGTCCTTGATTCTATCAATAAGCATCTTTGGGTGGTAAATACAGACAATAATTCTATTACCTGCATCAATGCTAGTTCATATCAAAAATTATTTGAAGCGGCTGTTGGGAAAAAACCAAGAACGATTGCCATCGATAAATTTGGCAATGCCTGGGTGACCAATGAAGAAGATGCCACACTTACTGTGGTTGATAAAACAGGAAAGCCGTTCAAAACCATCGCTCTCCCCTATGGTTCTCAACCGTACGGAATTTGCTTTGACCCTCAAAAGGATTTTGTATATGTTACACTTCAAGCCACTAATGAACTGCTTCAGCTAAATACTAACGGTGAGATTAGGAAGAAAATACATGTGGGTAAGACTCCAAAAGGCCTTGCGATCACCTCAGATGGTAAGCGAGTATTGGTAACACGTTTTATTTCTCCCGCCCGCCAGGGGGAAGTTTATAGCGTGGAAGTTAACACCTTCAATATTTCCAACACCATCCCCCTAGCGTTTGATACGATACCAGATTTTGAAGACCGGGGTCGGGGAGTACCCAATTACCTTTCTTCGATAACAATTTCCCCGGACGGCAAGAGTGCGTGGATCCCCTCAAAAAAAGACAATGTCGATAGGGGGTTATTTAGAGATGGTCAGGTGCTTGGTTTTGATAATACAGTCAGGACCATTGTGTCCCAAATAGATCTGGCAAGTAGTAAGGAAACAATAGACCGGTTAGATATAAATGACAGTGATATGGCGTGCGCCGTAGAGTTTAGCATCTATGGCAATCTCGCCTTTATAGCCGTCCAGGGAAATAACAAGGTTCATGTAGTGGATGCATACAACAACTCAAGAATTGGCACCATAACAAACACAGGACTAGCTCCCCAGGGGATGGTATTCAGCGAAGATGGAAACCAACTTTTTGTACATAATTTTTTGTCACGTTCAGTGCAGGTTTATGATGTCAAGCAAATTGTATATTCAAACTCATTCGATTTTCCATTGCTCTCAACTATAAAAACAGTGTCTTTCGAGGCATTAACCTCTCAAGTATTACTGGGTAAGCAAATATTTTACAATGCAGAGGATCCTCGCATGTCAAAGGCAGGCTATATTAGTTGCGCCAGTTGCCATCTTGACGGACATAGCGACGGGCGAGTGTGGGATTTTACCGACAGAGGTGAGGGATTTAGAAATACCCATTCCCTGCTGGGCCGAAAGGGAAATGGAATGGGCAACGTACATTGGACTGGCAACTTCGATGAAATCCAGGACTTTGAGAATGATATCAGAAATGGTTTTGGCGGGAAGGGGTTTATGTCAGATGAATTATTTAGCTCTGGAACTGTTAACGACCCATTAGGAGATAAAAAGAAGGGGCTTAGCGCCGAGCTGGATGCTATTGCTGCCTATGTTAGTTCACTTGACAAAGTCAATCACAGCCCCTTTCGCAATGCCGACGGAAGTCTTAGCGAAGATGGACTGGCAGGAAAAGGCATTTTTGTAAACTTAAATTGTGGAAGCTGCCATTCAGGCAATGACTTTACAGATCGGAGCGAGAAAATCATTTTTCACAACGTGGGCACTATCCAACCTTCCTCGGGAAAGAGAAGAAATTTGCCATTGACTGGCTTTGCAACACCAACCTTAAAGGGCATCTGGGAAACGTCGCCATATCTTCACGATGGCTCAGCGGCTGATCTGAAAGAAGTATTTACACTGAGAAACAAGGCTAACCTTCATGGAAACACATCCTCCTTGTCAGAAAGAGAATTAGATCAATTAGTCTCCTACCTATTGCAGATCGATGAGAATGAAGTGCAAAACACCACGGCGTTGGTAGATGAGATAAGCAAAGGTGAATCATCTAATTTGCAAATATCACCAAATCCGGCTGTTGACAATCTTACAGTAGCGTATAAAATATCCAATCAAAGAAAGAATTCTCAGCTAAACATTTACACTATACAAGGCCAACTTGTCTATTCTAAAATATTAAGCACCACACAGCCGGTCGCCACATTAATTATAGATATAAAAGGCTTAGGTAAAGGTCTATATCTTGTGACTTTGATAGAAGATCAAAAGCGCACCACTAGGAAACTAGAGATCTAATGATGGGCCCAAAGGTTATATTTTAATATTCCAGCAAGTTTTTAAACTTAGAACATTTTGAATAAAAATGAGACTATCGCTTTTCTAGTTTATAAGCGAGCACACTATTGACCGTGAATGTCGGAATTAGCAACAGATTTTGCTCTCTCAAATATTCTATGTCAGCTGCATTTACTTTTTCATTTTTAGTATCTAATAGAAGCCGTACATCTCCTTTTTTATTAACGTAATTGATTTCGCCTGCCCAGTTGGATATCAAATATTCGCCATTGCCAATCTCCTGAATTCCATCTCCTCCTTTGAGGCTGTCAGCAACTATTATTGCATTTTTATTTTCATAATTTATTCTATATAACAATCCCGATCCCATGTCAACCATTAAAATTTCACCCTTCAAGGCAAGCAGACCGTTAGGATTAATTAGCCTCTCATTCTCATAGAATACTGATACTATTCCTCCGTCTAATTTATAGATTTTTTTTCCTAAATAATCCGAGATATATACGGTACCGTGGTCATCAACCGTGACGTCATTTAAAAATTTTGCTCCTTTAACTTCCAACTGTTGAACAATGGCACCTTTTTTAACATCGACAATTATGATCTTTGTATTGTCTGCAATGTATAATTTACCATTATATAGATCCATACCTTTCGGAGCATCGAGACCTTTGATCCATTCTATGCTCTCGATTTTTCCATCAAGCGTGACTTTAGAGATAAACCCATTCCCATCTTTTGCATCTGCCTCACCATTTATGTTGGAGACATAAAAGACCTTATGCGCTTTGTCATAGACGACACTTTCGGGAATCTTAAATGACAATTCAGTTTGCCAAACCTTGCTAAGCCTAAATTTATCCCAGAGTGACTCTTTGAAAGCAAAGGAGCAAAGAATTAATAAAGAAAAAAAGGTGCAAAACTTCCTGTGTGTCATTGACGATGAAATCAAATTGAGATGGGGAAATTTAAAAAATAAAGATAAATAACCATAGCCAGATGAGATATATAAAGCGCTAAAGTCCTATTATAAAATCCATGTGCATGTTTAAAATATTAAGTGTGTCAGTCTTCCAAAGGTTTGTATTCAAAATAGTCGAACGTAACTGAATTCTTGGAAGGTGCCCCTTGACTGCTGCCGTACACCCCAACAAAAGTACCCATAAATCCTCCTGATTGTTCCACACTAAATATCCTTCCATCATAACTATCTAAAACAGTAGTCCAGGAGCCACCTTCAGGCCGGTAGGAGAATGTAAATTTGTTTTCCCTTTGAATTACTTTAAACTCGGAAGTTGTCGATAACAATGGAGCGGTGTACAGGGTGGTTTCAAGCGAATCCTTCTGCTGCACTATTTTGATTTGTTTATTATTTAAGACAAACTTTACGAAAGCTTTCTCGGACTTATAAATTACCATTCCAGCTTCTTCATTTTTAGACTTACTTTTAAAAGTAGCTTTGGTAGTCATTTCGCCATTTCTAAACCTTAATCTTTGCCCTATAAATCCAGGCGATTCTACTTTATTCAATTGGGTTGGAAGAAGGTTTATTTTAATAGAACCTTTTTTTTCTAACAGAGAATATAAATTGGCATTGGGTGTGCGAATGAAAGTCCATACGTATGACAATCTAGTAGAATCAAAATCATCTCGTGTGGGAATGCTAGCCACTTGATGATTTTTTAAATTGGGAATTTTTTCAACCTGTCGAACTTGCCCGTAACCAGGGCTTATCACCGGCCATTCGCCTTTGTCCCATTTCACAGGAACAAGGAAAGTCTCTCTCCCCAATATATTATCTTTCGCTCCTAACGGCCTAGATCCTAGACATACCATCCACCATTCATCCTTAGCTGCTTGCACAAAATCGGCATGACCGATATTTATAAAAGGATGGGTATAGGCGAGCGAACGGTGTGTAAGTATAGGATTGCCTTCATAGCTCTCGTAAGGACCTAAGATATTTTTACTGCGGGATATAGTCACCGCGTGAAATTGGCCTGTTCCTCCCTCTGCTATTACCAAGTAATAAAAATTGTCCTTTTTGAACAGTTTGGGGCCTTCTGGATACTGGGAACTTAGCATAGCGCCTCTCCCAATAAAGGATGGGTTACCCACAAGTTTCATCGTTTTCAGATCTATCTCTTGAATCATAATAGAGGATGCACCAGGATGGCTAAATCCTACAGCAGGATGATTCATCAGCCAATATGCCTTGCCGTCTTCATCAAAAAAAAGCGATGGATCTATACCCCAGATTGTGTCGGTAATAATCGATGGATCAGACCAGGGCCCTGCAGGATCGGTGGCTGTAAGAATTACATTTTTAAATCCCACTTTCATACGCCAATCCACCCAGGTAAATGGCAAATAGAAGACCCCATTATGGTGACTTATGCTACTGGCCCATGCTCCTGCCGATGAAGCCAATCCTTCAAACTTAAATTGGTTTTTGCGATGTATGCCAAAGCTAGCATGCTCCCAGTGAACTAAGTCCTTACTATGCCAGATTGGTAGACCCGGGAAATATTCAAAGCTAGAATTTGATAAATAATAATCGTCGCCTACGCGACAAATGCTGGGGTCCGGGTATGCTCCTGGAATAATTGGATTGGTAAATGTTGCTGATTGGGAGAAGCAAGTGAGTGATTTAGATGGCAATATGGCGATGACATAGAAAAAACAGAGCAAATACTTAAATCCCATAAATCTTAAATTTCGAAAATTTACGCTAAACTAATATATAATAGCTATAAGCTATTACCGATAATCAGATAGACTCTAAAAACTCAACTACTGAGTTGCTTACAATTAGATCGCTTCTTTTCACCGGCGTTCTTAAGTAAAGTCCCTCTAAGGAAGTACATCTGCTTAGGGCTACATATAGCTGTCCAGCGGCAAATGATCCGTAACCCAAATCTACAATCACATGCTTAAAAGTCAAGCCTTGGCTCTTATGGATAGTCACAGCCCAGGCAAGTCGTAAAGGATATTGGGTAAAAGACCCCAATTGCTTTTCTACTATTTTATTCAATTTATCGTCGTAGGTATAGCTAATATTCTCCCAGACCATTTTGTCTACATCAATGACTTCTTCGGATTCAAACTGCACTTTTATCTGGTTTTCTGTAATCTCAACGATCTTTCCAATGGTTCCATTTACCCAGCGCCGTTTGGTGTCATTTTTGACAAACATCACTTGCGCCCCTTCTTTTAGCTTCAATTCCAGGTCTGTAGGTAGATTATTGGAGTTAAAATCTCCCTCGATTACCCCTTTAAAAATAAGCTCCTTTGTCTTTAGTTTGTGGAGCTCGAGTTGGTTAATGCTGTCAGCAGTTTTCCTAAGAGTAGCAAGCGTTATCGCAGTGCTAGTTTCACCCTCTAATTTGCAAGGCCTGCAACGCTGGTTGATCTTATACAAATCGAGAATATCAGCTTTATTCACCCTTACCTTATTTAAGAGTTCTATAAATCCTTCATCTTTCTGACGGTATATTTTTTTAAATTCCACATGAGCAAAATTGGATTCTTTGAATGCGAAGGAACTAAAGAAATAAGGCGAATCGTAAAACTTGCTAAGCAGCGGAAGCTCCTCTTTAGTAACTACCGGTTCAAGCTGATACAGGTCGCCTATAAGCAGCATTTGTTTTCCAGCAAAAGCCTCAAAGCTGTTGCCGCAGTAAAATCTCATGATCTTATCAATCGCATCCAACACATCCGCCCTGACCATAGAGATCTCATCTATGACAACCAATTCTAGTTCGTTAAATAGTTT
Source organism: Cytophagaceae bacterium (assembly GCA_036386935.1). Taxonomy (GTDB): domain Bacteria; phylum Bacteroidota; class Bacteroidia; order Cytophagales; family Cytophagaceae; genus DASVUU01. The sequence goes on from DASVUU010000132.1 coordinate 9,983, forward strand.
TCTTTTATCATCATCATACCTTAGAAAATCCTGGATATTGCCTGTGTGAAAGTCAGAGTCTGTGGGAAGAAAAAATCTAAAGGGAAGTTTAAAAAATGAATTGATGGTCATGCCGCCAGCATTGATAGCCGCTATGCCCGTTGGCGCTACCAACACAAACTTTTTCTTTGTGCTCTTGCAAATTTCTTTGAGAAAAGTTGACTTGCCAGTTCCTGCTTTTCCGCTTAAGAACAGCGATTGGTTGGTGTCTTCGATAATAGACAAAGCTTTGCTATATTCTTCATTTTCGGGATCGAATTGGGTGGTGTTAGTCGACATTAATGTTTTTGATACAATAGGCAAAGTTAGTATTACTTTAGACAGTAGAGATAGAACTTTAATCGTCCGATAAAGGCATTGCTACCAATCTTATTTTATTAATAAAAGCAAATTTGCTCTACAAGGCTCAGGTCTGGTTTCCCAATTACCTTTTACTTGCATCTATACTCCTTCAAAAATATTAACTCCGTTATTGAAAAAGAAAGTATAAATGTTAAAGTTCCGCAATTGCTTGATAACTTCTGGACAATATTCTTGAGGACAAGTACAGAATATTGCAGATTTTGAACATAAAAATACCAATGCTCAAAACCCTCACGCAGTTTTGCGAAGGTTTTAGAGGAAGTTGAAAATCCTTTAACTAGCTAAATAAAG